>NZ_DCYC01000070.1:0-131240 GCF_002330965.1 Arsenicicoccus sp. UBA2120 | reverse complement strand
GACGTCGACTTCATCGAGGGACTGTCCCCGGCGGTCTCGATCGACCAGAAGTCGACCAACCGCAACCCGCGCTCGACGGTGGGGACCATCACCGAGGTCTACGACTACCTCCGGCTGCTGTTCGCCCGTGCCGGGCACCCCCACTGCCCCGTGTGCGGCGAGCCCGTCGGCCGCCAGAGCCCGCAGCAGATCGTCGACCAGCTGCTCGCCCTGCCCGAGCGCACGCGCTTCCAGGTGCTGGCTCCCGTGGTCCAGGGCCGCAAGGGCGAGTTCGTGGACCTGTTCGCCGAGCTGCAGACCAAGGGCTTCTCCCGCGCGCGGGTGGACGGCGAGACCGTGTCGCTGACCGAGCCGCCGACGCTGGAGAAGCAGCGCAAGCACACCATCGAGGTGGTGGTCGACCGCCTGGTCGCCAAGGGTGACGACAGCACCAGCAAGCGGCGGCTCACCGACTCCGTCGAGACGGCCCTGCGACTGACGGGCGGCATCCTGATCGTGGACTTCGTCGACGTCAAGGGCGGCGACGTCGACGACGACGGCCAGGCCCTCCCGCAGCAGCGGCGGTTCTCCGAGAAGATGGCCTGCCCCAACAACCACCCCCTGTCCATCGACGAGGTGGAGCCCCGGTCCTTCTCGTTCAACTCCCCGTTCGGCGCCTGCCCCAAGTGCACCGGCCTGGGCACCGAGCTCGAGGTGGACCCGGACCTGCTGATCCCCGACGACGAGCTGAGCATCCGCGACGGCGCCATCGCCCCGTGGGCCCAGGGCTCCGGCGCCCAGGACTACTTCCTGCGCGTCATCGACGCGCTGGCCAAGGACCTGTCGTTCAGCCTGGACGCGCCCTGGCGATCCCTGCCCGAGCGCGCCAAGGAGGCGCTGCTGCACGGGCAGGACTACAAGGTCCACGTCAAGTACCGCAACCGCTACGGCCGGGACCGGTCCTACACCACCGGCTTCGAGGGCGTAGTGCCGTTCGTGCGGCGGCGGCACGCCGAGACGGAGTCCGAGTGGTCGCGCGAGCGCTACGAGGGCTACATGCGCGAGATCCCGTGCCCGGCCTGCAACGGAGCGCGCCTCAAGCCGGAGATCCTGTCGATCCTCCTCGGCGGCCGGTCGATCGCCGAGGTGTGCGCCCTGTCCATCGACGAGTGCGCGGCCTTCCTGCGCGACGTGGAGCTCACGGCCCGCGAGCAGCAGATCGCCGAGCGGGTGATCAAGGAGATCCACGCGCGGCTCGGCTTCCTGCTCGACGTCGGCCTCGACTACCTCTCGCTGGACCGTCCGGCCGGCACGCTGTCCGGCGGCGAGGCGCAGCGGATCCGCCTCGCGACGCAGATCGGGTCCGGGCTGGTGGGTGTGCTCTACGTCCTCGACGAGCCCTCCATCGGCCTGCACCAGCGGGACAACCACCGGCTGATCGAGACGCTGACCCGGTTGCGGGACCTCGGCAACACGCTGATCGTCGTCGAGCACGACGAGGACACCATCGCCACCGCGGACTGGGTCGTCGACATCGGCCCGGGCGCCGGCGAGCACGGCGGGCACGTCGTCCACAGCGGGTCGGTGGCCGACCTGCTCACCAACGACGAGTCCCTCACCGGGCGCTACCTGTCGGGCCGTCGCGAGATCCCCATGCCGGCCGTCCGCCGCCCGCAGGAGCCGGGACGCGAGGTGTCCGTCGTCGGCGCCAAGGAGCACAACCTGCACGGCGTGGACGTGTCCTTCCCGCTGGGCAACCTCGTCGCGGTGACCGGCGTGTCCGGCTCGGGCAAGTCGACCCTGGTCAACGACATCCTCTACACCGTGCTCGCCAACAAGCTCAACGGTGCCCGTCAGGTGCCCGGGCGGCACCGCACGGTGACGGGTCTGGAGCACCTCGACAAGGTCGTCCACGTGGACCAGTCGCCGATCGGCCGCACGCCGCGCTCCAACCCGGCGACCTACACCGGGGTGTTCGACCACATGCGCAAGCTCTTCGCGCAGACCACCGAGGCCAAGATCCGCGGCTACCAGCCGGGACGGTTCTCGTTCAACGTCAAGGGCGGTCGCTGCGACAACTGCAACGGCGACGGCACCATCAAGATCGAGATGAACTTCCTCCCGGACGTCTACGTCCCCTGCGAGGTGTGCCACGGCGCCCGCTACAACCGCGAGACGCTCGAGGTGCACTACAAGGGCAAGACGATCGCCGACGTGCTGGACATGCCCATCGAGGAGGCGTCCACCTTCTTCGAGGCCGTGCCGGCGATCTCCCGCCACCTCAAGACCCTGGTCGAGGTGGGCCTCGGCTATGTCCGCCTCGGGCAGCCGGCCACCACGCTGTCGGGCGGCGAGGCGCAGCGCGTCAAGCTGGCCGCGGAGCTGCAGAAGCGCTCCTCGGGCCGCACCATTTACGTCCTCGACGAGCCGACCACGGGTCTGCACTTCGAGGACATCCGCAAGCTCCTGCTGGTGCTGCAGGGGCTGGTCGACAAGGGCAACACGGTCCTGGTGATCGAGCACAACCTCGACGTCATCAAGAACGCCGACTGGATCGTCGACATGGGGCCCGAGGGCGGCAACCGTGGTGGCACGGTCGTCGCGACCGGCACGCCCGAGCAGGTCGCCGAGGTGCCGGGCTCCTACACCGGTCGCTTCCTCGGGCCGGTGCTGGCCAAGACCACCGAGCGGTCCGACGTCTCCATGGCGGCGCCGGTGGAGCGGCCGGTCAAGGGTGCGGCCAAGAAGGCAGCCAAGGCCGCCCAGGCCGCCGCCAAGAAGGCCGCGGCGACGACCTCCGGCAAGGCGGCGTCCACGACCAAGGGCAAGGCAACCGCCAAGAAGGCCGCCGCCACGACGTCAGCACCGCGCAAGGCCGCAGCCCCGCGCTCCGCCTGACCCTCGCGCCGCTTCGGGACGAGGCTGGGGGTCACCTGGGTAGGCATACTCTGGGCGGGGCGTCGCGTCCTGGCCAGCATGTGCTTCATGGCCAGGTTCTTCGACCCCCAGTCCTGCCCCGTCTGCAGCGCCGACCTCCCCACCTCCGTCACCCGGTGTCCCGGGTGCCGCCTGCGGCTGACCCACCCGACGGTGGGCCGGCTCGCGTGGCTCCTCACGGAGGCGGACCGCACCAGAGGCGCCCTCATCGCCGACCCGACCGCCTTCTGCGCGGACGAGCACGTCGTGCCAACGGCGCCCGTCGCCCAGGCGGCCACGTCGGGTCAGGTGGCTGCTTCGGGTCAGGTGGCTGCTTCGGGTCCGGCGGCTGCTTCGGGACAGGTGGCTCATGCCGGCCTGGCCATGGCAGCTCCAGCCAGGCAGGGCGACCTCGCTCCAGGCTCGGAGCCCGTCGGTCACACCACCGTGCGCAGCACCCTCCTCCTGGTGGGGGGGCTGTGCCTGCTGGGTGCGGGCAGCGTCTTCGCCCTGGTCACGTGGATGCTCCTGCCGTGGCAGGCCCGCCTGGTGGTCATGCTGGGGCTCGCGGTGGGTGCCGTCGGGGCCGCGGCGGTCCTGCGTCGCCGCGACCTGCCCGGGTCGGCCGAGACGGCCGGTGCCCTGGCCATCGGCTTCCACCTCATCGGTGTGGCCGTCGCCGCGCCCCGCGCGTCGGAGCCACGGATCGTCCTGACCGTCGGGTTCGCCGCCCTGTGCCTGGTGGGCTGGTGGGTCCTGCGCCGGGGCCTGGCGCACGGGGTCCAGTGGCGCAGCGCGGACGCGGCCGGTGCGCTCGGGCTGAGTGGCCTGGGGCTGCTGCTGTCGGAGCAGGTGCACGGGCACGCGCCGTGGCTCGGAGCCCTCGCGGTCGTCGGCATCCCCGTGGTGGTGGCCGCGCTGGTGCGCCGCCCCGCCCTCCTGCGACGGTCACCGGCCACCGTCGGGGCCGCGTGCCTCGTCCTCGTCCTGGTCTCGTTCGGCACGATGGGGGAGGCCGTCGATGCGATGCGGGCCGAGCGCGTCACCGGCGCCGCCCTGCTGGTCGGATGGGCGCTGCCCTGGCTGGCGCTCGTGCTGCTGGTGGGTGCGCGCACCGCGGCCGGCCGAGCCACGCCGGACGGCCGGTCCACGGGGCCCGGCCGGTCCGTGGTGCCCGGTTGGTCCACGGTGCCCGGCTGGGCCAGGGTCGGTCTGGCCCTCGACGTGGCGGCCGGCATCGTCCTCGCCGGATGGTGGTTGTCGGCCACACGGCATCTCTCGCTCGCGGGGTGTGCCTGGACGTCGCTGGTCGTGGTCGCGGCGGTCGGTCTGACCGGGGCGGCCGTGATGCGACTGTCGGGTGACGGACGCAGCCTGCTCGCGATGGCGCCGGGGTTGGCCGTCGCCGCGAGCGCCGTCGCGCCGGGTCTCGCGGTCGGGCTCTGGCGGGCCGCGCGTCCCGTCCCCGAGCCGGGCTCGCTGGTCTGGACCTGGCCCGCGTCGGCACTGGCGCTGACCGCGATCGTCATCGTCTCTGGCGCGTTCCGTGGCGGGCGCGTCGATCTGCCGCGCCTCGTCGGGCTCAGCCCGGCGACCCCGGTCCTCGCGGCGCTGGTCGTGCCGTGGTGCGCCCACAGTGCCGCCTCGAGCGGGGGCTGGGCCACCGGGTGGGACGCAGGGTGGGCCACCGGATGGGTCCCGTCCGTCGGCGCCGCTGTCGTGGCGGCGGTCGTCGTGGCGGGTGGCGCGCTCCACGCCCGACGCTCCGCCCCCGATCCCTCCGCCATCGTCTGGTGGGGAGCAGCGCTGGCCCTGACCCGAGGTGACACCGAGCAGCTGGTGGCGGTGCTGCTGGTCGGCGCGGCAGGCTGCGCCGCCTGGTCCGCCATGCGGCGGCGGCGAGCCCTGGGCATGGTGGCGACCGGTCAGCTGCTCGTGGCCTGCTGGCTGCTGCTGGCGCGGGCCGACGTCACCACGCCGGAGGCCTACACGCTGGTGGCCGCGTGCTGCCTCGGCGCCTGGGCGCTGCCGGAGACGCTCACGCTCCGCACCCCGTCGATGCCGGCCTTCCCGGCCCTGGTGATGGCCCTCGCGCCCACGACGATGATGGGCGTCGTCGACACGACCTCGGTGCGGGCGCTGGTCGGCATCGTCGCCGCCGTCGCCCTGACCGCCCTCGGCGCTGCTCGCCGGAGGGCGGCCCACCTCTACGTCGGTGCCCTGGCCGCGGGGGCGCTCGCCCTGGCCCTGTGCGCACCGGTCGTCAGCCTGCTGCCGCCGTGGCTGCCCCTGGCCGTCGGTGGCGCCGTCCTCGTCGCGCTCGGCGTGACCTGGGAGGCCCGTCTCGCCGAGCTGCGGAGGGTGAGGTCCTATGCCGCTGCGCTGCGGTGAGCGCCGTCACCCGATGAGCACGTCGTCCATCTGGTCCATGGCCTGGCGGGTGCCGTCCTCGACCCCCATGTCGAGGACCTGCTGCAGGCCCTCCTGGCTGGCGAAGGTCGTCACGGCGGTCAGCGTCGTGCGCCCCGCCTCCTCCGCGAGCGAGATGCGCATCAACGAGCTCGGCAGAGAGGTGGACGGGTTGCCCTCGGCGTCGGCGAAGCCGTCCTCGACGACGAGGAGCTGCGGCTGCTGCACCTCCCGCACCGACCAGTAGCCGTGGTACTTCTCGCCCTCCGGCCCGGTCATGACGTAGCGCACGGCACCTCCCGGGACGAGCGAGTGCTCCGTGACGGTCGTGGGGTGGCTTGGCGGCCCCCACCAGCGCTCCAGCATGCGGGGGTCGGCATACAGCTCCCACACGGCGTCGACGGGCGCGTCGAAGGACGCGGTCACCGTGATGGTGCGCGCCTGCAGGTCCTTGGTGATGTCGGTGACGGTCATGACGACTCCTTGCTGTCGTGAGGGGCGTGCTGAGCGTGTGCGTCCTGGGCGAGGATCTCGCCCATCCGGTCGATCCTGCCGCGCCAGGTCTCCTCGAGCGCCTCCAGCGCCGCCCTGGCGGTCCTGAGCGTCTGCACGTCGGCGCTGACGAGCTGCTCCCGCCCTCGCCGGGTCTTGGTGACCAGGCCGGCTGACTGCAGCGCCGCCACGTGCTTCTGGACGGCGGCGAAGCTCATGGGGTAGTCGCGGGCCAGCTCCGAGACCGAGCAGGGAGCGGCGAGGGTGCGGCTCACGATGTCGCGGCGGGTGCTGTCGGCCAGCGCGCGCAGGACGCGGTCCGTGGCTGCGTCGGCGGAGGCCGCGCCCGCAGGTGCCTGCGTCAGGGGGCCCACGGGTCAGCGCCGGACGTCGGCGACGATCTTGGTGATCCCGTTCCGATAGGTCTGGGACTCCACGACCTCGAGGGGCTGCTTGTCCTTGTCGGTGTCGCTGAACAGTCGCTTGCCCGCACCGAGGAGGACCGGGAACACCAGCAGGTGGTAGCGGTCGACCAGGCCGGCGTCGGCGAGGCCGTGCCCGAGGGTCGCGCTGCCGTGGACGATGATCGGGCCGCCGTCGGACTCCTTGAGGGCGGCCACCTCGTCGAGCGAGCGCAGGATCGTGGCGGGCCAGCGGGGGTCCTCCTGCTCTAGCGTCGTGGACACGACGTAGCGCGGCATCGCGTTGTAGCCGGGGAACTCCTCGGTCATGGACGGCCACACCGGGGCGAACGCCTCGTAGCTCGTGCGACCGACGAGCAGGGCGCCGGCCTCCTCCTGCTCGCGCCCCTTGAGCTCGTAGGCGGCGGGGTCGAGCTCGATGTCCTTGAAGGTCCAGCCGCTGCTGCGGTGACCGGGCTCGCCACCCGGGGCCTCCATGACACCGTCGAGGGACATGAACGCGGTGACGATGATGGGGCGCACGGCTTCTCCTCAGATATACAACAGAATGGTTGTACGTTACGCCCGGCCGGACCGGTACCGCAAGGGTCGAGCGGGTTCCGCGCGCGATGGCCCGGGTCCAGACTGGGGGAGGGCGCACCGGCATACGGCTGGGCACCCGACGAGAGGGGCACCACCATGCAAGGAGTCACCCCGGTCTTCTGGTTCGACGGCGACGCGGTGGACGCCGCCCGGCTGTGGACGTCCGTCATCCCCAACTCACGCATCCTCACCGACATCCCCTATCCCCAGGACGGCGGCAAGGGGGAGCCGGGGTCGGTCATGGTGGTGGAGTTCGAGCTCGACGGCAGGCCGTATGCCGGGCTCAACGGCGGACCTCAGTTCCCCTTCAGCGAGTGCGTCTCCCTCCAGGTCGTCTGCGATGACCAGGCCGAGGTCGATCGCGTCTGGGAGGCGCTGCTCGTGGGCGGGCAGGAGTCGCAGTGCGGCTGGCTGAAGGACCGGTTCGGGTTCAGCTGGCAGGTCGTGCCGCGCCGGCTCTTCGAGCTGTTCTCCTCGCCCGACCCGCAGGTGGTGTCGCGGGTCAACGCCGCCATGATGACCATGGTGCGCCTCGACGTCGCCGCGCTCGAGGCGGCGGCTGCGGGGTGACAGCACGGCGGTGGGCCCCGACCCCCGGGTCGTGCGGGGTCGGAGCCCACCGTCAGCAGACGCCGTCAGCGGCCACGGTCTCCGCAACGGTGCGGTCACTCCTCCCCGAGGTAGGCCTTGCGCACCTCGTCCGAGGACAGGAGCTCTGTGCCGGTGCCGCGCAGGACGATCTTGCCGACCTCGAGGACGTAGCCGACGTCGGAGATCTTGAGCGCCGCGTTGGCGTTCTGCTCGACCAGCAGGATGGTCGTGCCTTGGGCCTTGAGGGTCTGCACCGTCGACATGATCTTCTTCATCATGAGCGGCGACAGCCCCATCGACGGCTCGTCGAGCAGCATCAGGCGGGGGCGGGACATCATCGCGCGTCCCATCGCCAGCATCTGCTGCTCGCCGCCGGAGAAGGTCCCGGCCGGCTGGGCGCGGCGCTCCCGCAGGATCGGGAACAGCTCGAAGGCCGCCTCCAGGTCCTGCTTGACCGCGGGGGAGCCGTCTCTGCGGGCGAAGGCGCCCAGCATGAGGTTCTCCTCGACCGTCATGCGGGGGAAGATACGGCGACCCTCCGGCGACTGGGCCAGGCCCAGCGTGACGATCTTGTGCGCCGGGACGTCGTCGATCCGCTTGCCCTCGAAGGAGATCGAGCCGCGGGCGGGTCGCAGCAGCCCGGAGATGGTCCGCAGCGTGGTCGTCTTGCCGGCGCCGTTGGTGCCGATCAGCGACACGACCTGACCCTCCTCGACGTCGAACGAGATGCCCTTGACGGCCTCGATCTTGCCGTAGGCGACCCGCAGGTCCTTTACCTCGAGCATGCTCATCGGCCCTCCTCCTTGTCGGCGTGGAGCTCGTTGCCGATCTCGGCGTCGAGCTCGGCGTCCGACTCGTCCGTGTCCGGGCTCCCGATGTAGGCCTCGATGACCCGCGGGTCGGACTGGACGACCGAGGGCGCGCCCTCGACCAGCGCCTCGCCGCGGACCAGGCAGAGCACCCGGTCGCAGAGGGTGAAGATGAAGCGCATGTCGTGCTCGATGACCACGACCGCCATCCCGTTGTCGCGGATCCGGAAGATGAGCTGCTGCGCCTGCTCGGTCTCGCGCGGGTTCATGCCGGCCGTCGGCTCGTCGAGCAGCACCACCTTGGGGTCCGTGGCCAGGGCCCGGGCGATCTCGAGGCGGCGCTGGTCGCCATACGGCAGGTTGCGGGCCAGCAGCTCGGCCGAGCCGCCCAGTCCCACGAACTCCAGCAGCTCCTGGGCCCGCTCGCGGGTCTCGCGCTCCTCGCGGCGGTACTTCGGGCCGCGCACGATGGAGGTGAACGGGCCCGCCGAGGTGCGGCAGAACCGACCCACCATGACGTTCTCGAGGGCGGTCATGTTGCCGAAGAGGCGGATGTTCTGGAAGGTGCGGGCCATCCCCTCCTTGACGACCAGGCCGGGCTTCGGCGGAATCTCCTTGCCCGACAGCGCGACCCGGCCCTCGGTGGGCTTGTAGAGCCCGGTCAGGCAGTTGAAGAAGGTCGTCTTGCCGGCGCCGTTGGGGCCGATGAGACCCATGATCTCGCCCTCGCGGACGACCATGTCGACCTGGTTGACGGCCGTGAGGCCACCGAAGCGCATGGTGACGCCGCGGGCCTCCAGCAGGACGGCTCCGCCGGGGGTGGGCGCGCCCGAGGGCTGGTCGCCCGGGCGCTCGTCGACTCGCGTGCTCATGACACCTTCTCCACGTGAACGTGCTGGACCTCGTCGGCCAGCTCTTCGTCCTCCTCGTGGAACTCCAGCTGCCGACGCTTGTTGGCGACCAGGCCCTCGGGCCGGAAGCGCATCATCAGCACGAGCAGGAGCCCGAACATCAGGAGGCGGTACTCGCTGAAGAACCGGAGCTTCTCGGGCAGCAGCTTGAGCACCACGGCACCGAGCAGGACGCCGCCGATGGTCCCCATGCCGCCGAGGACGACGGCGGCGAGCAGGAAGGCGGACTCGAGGAACTGGTACTGGTCCGGGGTGACGGACTGGTCGTGGTGGGCCTTGACCGTGCCGGCGAGGCCGGCCAGGAACGCGCCGCCGGCGAAGGCCAGCAGCTTGAGCCCGAACACGTTGACGCCCATGGCCTCGGCGGCCTTCTCGTCCTCGCGGATCGCGATCCACCCACGTCCGATGCGGCTGTCGTTGAGGCGGCTGAACACCAGGGTGATCAGGCCGATCAGCAGCAGCAGCAGGAAGTAGTAGTTGGCGAACCGGGGGATGTCCACGCCGAAGATGTTGTGCGTGGTGCCGAAGTTGAAGCCGAAGAACTCCAGGTCGGGGATGGCGGGGATGCCGTTGGGCCCGCGCGTGAGGTTGGGCCCGTGGGTGCCGTCGAGGTTGTTCATCGCCAGGCGGAAGATCTCGCCGAACGCCAGCGTGACGATCGCCAGGTAGTCGCCCGACACCCGGAGGGTGGGGGCGCCGATGATCAGGCCCATGACGGCCGAGAAGCAGGCGCCGATCAGGACGACGACCAGGAACGGCGGGTGCCACCCGATCGTCGCGAAGGTGGACTCCGAGAGCATCGCCGCGACGTAGGCACCGGCGCCGAGGAAGGCGATGTAGCCCAGGTCGAGCAGGCCGGCCAGACCCACCACGATGTTCAGGCCGATCGCGGTGGCGGCGAAGATGATGACCTGGGTCGCGATGGACATGTTGGCGTTGGACCCACCCTGCGTGAACGGGAAGGCGAACGCCGCCATGAAGGTCGCCAGGAGCAGGACCCGGCTGTGGTGCGCCGCGACGACCGAGAGCCAGTCGAAGAACCCGCCGCCGGACAGGCCGGCTCCGGCCGCGAAGACGAAGGTCAGGAACAGCACGAACACCCAGGCGTCCTCGATGCCGAGGCCGTAGGCGGCGCCGAAGAGCACCAGCGCGACGAGCGCCACGATGATGAGGATCTCGACCCAGCCGGCGAAGCGCTGGTGCGGCTCGGCCCGAGCCTTGTGCACCGGCAGCAGGAAGCCGGCGGCGGCGATCAGGGCGGCGCCCACCACGCCGATCCACAGGCCGGGGTCGGCGGCGGCGATCAGGGCCGGGTCGGAGGTGGCGACCCCGGCGAGCACCAGCAGCATGAACACCAGGGCGCCGGCGCCGAGGCGCTTCAGCCCCGACGGCGAGCCGAGGCGCCGGCCCAGGCGTGCTAGGGGCCCCTTGCGGACCAGGGTCATGAACAGCGCGAGCAGGCCGAGGGCGATCGCCATCAGCTGCACCGGCGCGGGGTAGCCCGCGATGGTCACGTTGCCCAGCAGGGCCGGGTCGTAGGTCCAGGGCAGGAAGGCGCTGGCGATCAGCAGGAGGGACCCGACGATGCCGACGATCCACGCACGGGTCAGTCGGGGCTCGAGGTCCGCCGGAGTGGCGGCGGCCCCGCGTCGCGACATACGGGCGTCGCCCGAGGGAGAGGTGACGGTGCTCATGCCCGGTCCACCACCCGAGCGCCCATGATGCCCTGGGGGCGGAAGACGAGGAACACGATGAGGAGCCCGAAGGCCCACACGTCCTTCCAGTCGGAGGGGAACAGGTTGGTGGCGAAGGCCTCGACGATGCCGAGGGCGATCCCACCGACGACGGCGCCCTGGATGTTGCCGATACCTCCGAGCACGGCGGCGGTGAACGCCTTGAGGCCGTAGAGGAAGCCCATGCGGAAGCCGATGGTGCCGTCCTGCAGCCCCTGGGCGACGCCGGCGATGGCCGCCAGCGCCGCGCCGAGCGCGAAGGACACGACGATGATGCGGTCGACGTCGACGCCCATGAGGCGGGCGGTGTCAGGGTCCTGGGAGACGGCCTGCATGCCGCGACCGGTGCGGGTGCGGTTGACGAACCACCACAGGAAGGCGGCCGAGACCAGCAGGGACGCGATCGTGAACAGCGCAGGACGCGCGAGGCTGACGCCGCCGAAGGTCCAGGCCGCGCCGGTCACGCCCTCGATCTGCGGGAACGAGATCTTGGACTTGGCGCTGGGGAACTCGAGCGGGTTCCAGTCGACGAAGAGCCCGGGTCGGTCGTAGAAGAGGCGGACGGCCTCCTGCAGGAGGACCGAGATGCCGATGGCGGTGATGAGCGGGGCGAGCCGGGGCGCGTTGCGCAGCGGCCGGTAGGCCACGCGCTCCATCAGGACCGCCGTCAGGACCGAGGCGAGGATGGCGCCGATGATCAGGACGGGCAGGATCCAGATCGAGGTCTGGCCCTTGAACAGCAGCAGGTAGGTCGACATGGCGCCGAACGCGCCGATCATGAAGACCTCGCCGTGCGCGAAGTTGATGAGCTGGACGATGCCGTAGACGACGGTGTAGCCGACGGCGATCAGGGCGTAGAGGGAACCGAGGGTCACTCCGTCCACCAGGTACTGCAGGAAATGCATGCGGGCACCTTCGATCGAGTGATGACAGGGGTTGGAGGCGGGGAGGGTTGGCCTCCCCGCCTCCGATGGAGCTCGTCAGGCGATCTCCCGATCAGGCGGTGCCGGTCTTGGCGGCGACCCACTTGCCGGCCTCGACCTTGTACGCCGTCAGGGTGCGCGTCTTGGTGTCGCCGTACTCGTCGAACTCGACCTTGCCGGTCACGCCGTCGATCGCGACCTTGCCGACCGCGTCGGCCATCTTGGCGCGGGCGTCCTCGACCGACTTGGCGTCCTTGAGGGCCGTCTTGGCGCCCTCGATGATGGCGTTCGCCGCGTCGTAGGAGTACGCGCCGTAGGCCTCGGAGGGCTCCTTGTAGCCGGCCGTCCTGTAGTCCGCGAGGAAGGTCTTGCCCTTCTCGAGGGTGTCGGTCGGGGCGCCGACCGAGGTGGCGAGGTCACCCGTGGCCGAGGCGCCGGCCAGCTTGATGAAGTCGGCGGCGAAGATGCCGTCGCCACCCATCACCGGGACCGCGAGACCGGCCGACTTGGCCTGCTGCGACAGCGGGCCGGCCTGCGGGTACTCACCGCCGTAGTAGATGGCCTTGGGGGCCGACGGCTTGATCTTGGAGATGACCGGGCCGTAGTTGGAGTCGTCCGGGTTGATCGTCTCGGCGGCCACGACCGTGCCGCCGCCCTTCTTGAACTCCGCGGTGAAGGCCTCGACCAGGCCCTGGCCGTAGGTCTTCTTGTCGTGGATCGTCGCGACCTGCTTGATGCCCTGGTCGAGGAGGTACTTGGCCGCGAACGGGCCCTGGACCGAGTCGGTGGTGCAGGTGCGGAAGTACGAGGGGTACATCCGCTGCGGGGAGTCGGCGAACTTGGCTCCGCGGGTCAGCGAGGGGTTGGTGTTGGCGGGCGAGATCTGGACGATCTTGGCCGTCGAGAGCACCGGCTGGACGGACTGCGAGGTCGAGGAGTTGAGCGTCCCCACGACCCCCAGGACGTCCTTGTCGGCGGCGATCGCGGTCGCGGCGTTCTTGGCGACGTCGGGCTTGGCCTCGTCGTCCTTGGTCACGACCTCGAACTTCCAGCCGGGGACGGCGTTGCTGTCGTTGGCCTTCTTGGCCGCGAGCTCGACCGAGTGCTGGATGCCGAGGCCCAGCGCGGACAGGTCGCCCGAGACGGGGGCGATGACGCCGATCTTGGCGGTCTTGGTGGCGCCCGAGCCGGAGCCCGCGGAGCCAGTGTTGGTCGTGGATGCCTCGCGCGAGCCGCAGGCCGACAGTGCGAGGGACGCCGCCAGTGCTGTGGCACCGAGGGTCATCCAGGATCGCTGCTGCACGTTTCCTCCCAGAGGGTGTGGGGAGCCGCCGTCATCGTCGACGACCGCTTCAAGTGCGGCTGACAATAGGGCGGCTGGGCAGGTCCTACCAGGGTCCGGTCGAAGCCGCAGCGTGACTGTGACCTCCCCGTGACCAGTGACTTGGCGCGTCACCCCGTGCGTTTGGCTGTGTTTGCCTCCGTATGCCGCCCGGCTAGCGCCGGGTCATGGTCCCGGGTGACCGTTCGTCGCCGCAGAGCGACCGCTTGCGGCAAACCCGGGCGCAGCCGCAGGCCACTCGGGTCGTTTGGGCCGAACGGATGACGGGCGCGGGCGGCTGTCGTCGCCGGCAGTGTCGTGCAGGTCGTGGTGGAGTCGTCGTGGAGGGCCTGTCGGTGCTGCGACATAGGGTTGTCGGGTGGCTGATCCTTCCTCCTACCGACCCCGCCCGGGGGAGATCCCGGTGGACCCGGGCGTCTACCGCTTCCGTGACAAGGAGGGGCGGGTCATCTATGTCGGCAAGGCGAAGTCCCTGCGGTCGCGGCTGAGCTCCTACTTCCAGGACATCGGTGCGTTGCACCCGCGGACGCGATGCATGGTGACGACCGGGGCCTCGGTCGAGTGGACCGTCGTCAAGACCGAGGTCGAGGCGCTGCAGCTGGAGTACTCCTGGATCAAGGAGTTCGACCCTCGGTTCAACGTCAAGTACCGCGACGACAAGTCCTATCCCTACCTCGCGGTCACCATGGGCGAGGACTTCCCCCGGGCCCAGGTCATGCGCGGCGCCAAGCGCAAGGGCACGCGCTACTTCGGGCCCTACGGCCACGCCTGGGCGATCCGCGAGACCCTCGACCTGCTCCTCAAGGTGTTCCCCGTGCGGACGTGCAGCTCGGGGGTCTTCAAGCGGGCCGCGCAGGTCGGACGGCCCTGCCTGCTCGGCTACATCGACAAGTGCTCGGCGCCCTGCGTCGGCCGGGTCAGCCCGCAGGAGCACCGCGAGATCGCCGAGGAGTTCTGCGAGTTCATGGCCGGCAGCACGACCAGGTTCGTGCGCCGCGTCGAGCGGGAGATGCAGGCCGCGTCGTCCGCCCTGGAGTTCGAGCGCGCCGCCGTGCTGCGCGACAACCTCGGGGCGATGACCAAGGCCCTCGAGAAGTCAGCGGTGGTGCTGGGCGACGCGACCGACGCCGACGTCTTCGCGGTGTCCGACGACGAGCTCGAGGCCGCCGTCCAGGTCTTTCACGTCCGCGGAGGGCGCATCCGCGGCCAGCGCGGCTGGGTGGTGGAGCGCGAGTCCGAGGACGTCGCGTCCCTGCCGCTGCTCATGGAGCGGCTGCTGCAGCAGGTCTACGGCGGGGAGAGCAGCGAGGGCGTCCCGCGCGAGGTACTCGTCCCCGTGCTGCCCGAGGACGCCGAGGCCGTCGAGCAGTGGCTGACCGAGCTGCGGCAGGCCCGGGTCGAGGTCCGCGTGCCGCAGCGGGGCGACAAGCGTCAGCTCATGGAGACGGTGCGGCGCAACGCCGACCAGGCGCTCGCCCGCCACAAGGTCACGCGCGCCGGTGACCTCACGGCCCGCAGCCAGGCCCTGCAGGAGCTGCAGGACGCCCTCGAGCTCGACGAGGCCCCCCTGCGGATCGAGTGCTACGACGTCTCGCACGTGCAGGGCACCAACGTCGTGGCGTCGATGGTCGTGTTCGAGGACGGGCTCCCGCGCAAGGGGGAGTACCGCCGGTTCATCGTGCGGGGGGACGAGACGTCGGGCGCCACCGTCGACGACACGGCCGCCATGCGCGAGGTCCTCATGCGCCGCTTCCGCCGACACCTGGCGCAGGCGGAGGCGCAGGGCGAGACGCTCACCGAGGGGAGCACCACCGCAGAGGGTGAGGGGGAGGTCGCCGGGGAGGTCGCCGCAGGTGGCACCGCCGCGGGGTCGGCCGGGGACCCAGGAGCCGGGCTCCCCGACACGCCCGCGGGGATCGACCCCGAGACGGGCAAGCCCCGCCGCTTCGCCTACGCCCCGCAGCTCGTCGTGGTCGACGGTGGCCTGCCTCAGGTCAACGCGGCGCAGCGGGTCCTCGACGAGCTCGGCATCGACGACGTGGCCCTCGTGGGGCTGGCCAAGCGGCTCGAGGAGGTGTGGGTCCCGCACCAGGACTTCCCCGTGATCCTGCCGCGGTCGAGCGAGGGGCTCTACCTCCTGCAGCGGCTGCGCGACGAGGCCCACCGCTTCGCGATCACCTTCCACCGGCAGCGGCGGTCCAAGGCAATGACGACGAGCGCGCTGGACGGCATACCGGGGCTCGGCGAGGCCCGCAAGAAGGCCCTGCTGCGGAGCTTCGGCTCCGTCAAGCGGCTGCGCGGTGCCACCGCCGAGGAGCTGCAGGAGGTGCAGGGCATCGGCCCGGCGCTGGCGCAGGTGGTGCACGCCCGGCTGGCGGGGGAGCAGGCGGAGCCGGCGGTGAACCTCACGACCGGTGAGGTGCTGGAGTGACGACGACGGCGTGAGGACCCGAGCGAGGGACGAGCGAGGCCCGGAGCGCCGAGGAGTCGCTCCGAAGGGAATGGAGTGACGACGAGAGCGTGAGGACACGAGCGAGGGACGAGCGAGGCCCGGAGTGGCGACGAGAGCGTGAGGACACGAGCGAGGGACGAGCGAGGGACGAGCGAGGCCCCTCGCGCTGCGTCGCCGCGGCGTCTCCGCTGACTAGACTGACGCCGACCCGCCCACCCGACAAGGAGCCCACCTGTGGTCGAGCCGACCGAGCAGCGCGAGTCCGACGCCCGCCCGGGCGAACCCTCCCGGCGGTCCGGCGATCCTGACACCGCGGACATGCCGCTCGTGTCGCGGCGCCACGAGTTCGTCGTGGTGACGGGTCTGTCCGGCGCTGGACGGTCGACGGCCTCCAACGTGCTGCAGGACACGGGGTGGTACGTCACGGACAACCTGCCGCCGCAGATGCTGGCGCCGATGGCGACCTTGCTGCGGGACAAGCAGCCGGAGGTGCTGCGGGTCGCGGCCGTCGTCGACGTCCGGTCGAGGGACATGTTCGAGTCGCTGTCGGAGGCGCTGCAGGAGCTGCGCGACCTGGGCTGGCAGCCGCGGGTCGTCTTCCTGGACGCGACCGACGAGACGCTCGTGCGCCGCTTCGAGAGCGTGCGCCGTCCGCACCCGCTGCAGGGTGACGGGGGACTGCTGGAGGCGATCCAGGAGGAGCGGCGCCGGCTGGGCGACATCCGTTCGGTGTCCGACACGATCGTCGACACGAGCGGCTTCAACGTCCACCAGTTCTCGGCCAAGATGGCCCAGATCTTCGACTCCGAGCGAGGGCCGCGCCTGCGGGTGGCGGTCATGTCCTTCGGGTTCAAGTACGGCATACCCCTGGACGCCGACATCGTCCTCGACATGCGCTTCCTGCCCAACCCCTTCTGGGTGCCCGAGCTGCGCAGCAAGACCGGCCGTGACCCCGAGGTGGCCGGCTTCGTCTTCGACCAGCTGGGCGCCGACGAGTTCGTGGAGCGGGCCGTGGCGATGATGGACGCGATGATCAGCGGCTACGTCCGCGAGGGACGCCGTTATGTCACGCTGGCGGTGGGCTGCACGGGCGGCAAGCACCGTTCGGTGGCGGTCGCCGAGCGGTTGTCGCGCGAGCTGTCCGGCCCCGAGGTGGGCACCATCACCGTCCACCGAGACCTGGGGCGCGAGTGAGTCGCCCCCGGGTCGTGGCGCTGGGGGGAGGCCACGGCCTGGCGGCGACCCTGTCTGCCCTGCGCCTGGTCAGCGACCAGATCACTGCGGTCGTGACGGTCGCCGACGACGGCGGTTCCTCGGGCCGGTTGCGCGAGGAGTTCGACGTCCTTCCCCCCGGTGACCTCCGTATGGCGCTGGCGGCGCTCTGCAACGATGACGAGTGGGGCACCACGTGGGCGGCGGTGCTGCAGCACCGGTTCGCGGGGGAGGGGCCCCTCGGCGGTCACAGCCTCGGCAACCTGCTGATCCTGTCGCTGTGGGAGCACTACGGCGACACCGTGCGTGGTCTGGACATGGTCGGCCGGCTACTCAGCGCCCGCGGACGGGTGCTGCCGATGGCCGCCGTGCCACTCACCATCGAGGCGGTCGTCCGGGGGCTGGACCCGGCGGAGCCCGATGCGCTCAGCACGGTGCGGGGTCAGGCCTCGGTCGCCAAGACCCCGGGCCAGGTCGCGTCGATCGCGGTGGTCCCGCAGGACCCTCCCGCCAGTCCGGAGGCGGTGCAGGCCATCGACGACGCGGAGTGGGTGGTGCTGGGGCCCGGGTCGTGGTTCACCTCGGTCATCCCGCACCTGCTCGTGCCGGAGCTGCGCGAGGCCCTGGTCCGCACCCGGGCGCGACGGCTGCTTAACCTCAACCTCGAGCTGGACACCTCGGAGACGTCCGGCTTCACCGCCGAGCGGCACCTCGAGGTCCTCGCGGCGCACGCCCCGGGGATGCGGCTGGACGTCGTGCTGGCCGACCCCTCGGTCGTCGTCGACGAGCCGGCGCTGCGGCGCGCGGCCGCGACGCTCGGCGCGGAACTGGTCGTGGCCAAGGTGGCGACGGCGGGCAACCCCGGCCAGCACGACTCGCTCCGGCTCGCCGCCGCCTACCGTGACATCATGAGCTGACTACACTGCGCTGTCACCTTTGTACGAAACGTGCCGAATTCGCCCACTCAACGTGCGGCCTACTGTCAGGATGGAACTCATGTCGATGACGGCCATGGTCAAGGACGAGCTCAGTCGGCTCCAAATCACCAAGCCCTCGTGCCGCAAGGCGGAGGTCTCCGCCATCCTCCGGTTCAGCGGTGGTCTGCACATCGTCGGTGGACGCATCGTCGTGGAGGCCGAGCTCGACACCGGCTCCGTCGCGCGGCGCCTGGTCAAGGACATCGCCGACGTCTACGGCTACACCAGCGAGATCGGGGTGCTGTCCGCCGGCGGGCTGCGCAAGGGCAGCCGCTACCTCGTGCGTGTCGCCCAGGACGGCGAGGCGCTCGCTCGGCAGACCGGCCTGATCGACCCCCGCGGCCGTCCCGTCCGCGGCCTGCCGCCCAAGGTCGTCTCGGGCGCCACCGACGACGCGGTCGCCGCCTGGCGCGGCGCCTTCCTCGCCCACGGCTCGCTGACCGAGCCCGGCCGGTCCTCGGCGCTCGAGGTCACGTGCCCGGGCCCCGAGGCCGCGCTCGCCCTCGTGGGAGCGGCCCGGCGGTTCTCCATCGCGGCCAAGGCGCGCGAGGTGCGCGGCATCGACCGCGTGGTCATCCGCGACGGCGACGCGATCAGCCAGATCCTCACGCGCATGGGCGCGCACGACGCGGTGATGGCGTGGGAGGAGCGGCGGATGCGGCGCGAGGTGCGCGCCACCGCCAACCGCCTGGCCAACTTCGACGACGCCAACCTGCGTCGCTCGGCGCGCGCCGCCGTCGCTGCCGGCTCGCGGGTCGAGCGAGCCCTGGAGATCCTCGGCGAGGAGGTGCCCGACCACCTGCGCCAGGCGGGGACGCTGCGCCTCGAGCACAAGCAGGCCAGCCTCGAGGAGCTCGGGCAGCTCGCGCAGCCGCCGATGACCAAGGACGCCGTCGCGGGCCGGATCCGGCGCCTGCTGGCGATGGCGGACAAGCGGGCCCAGGATCTCGGCATACCGGGCACCGAGGCCAACCTGACCCCGGACATGCTCGACCTGTGAGCCGGTCGGCCCACATCTCGGACCGGTCACGGCCCGACCACGCGTCCGGCAGCACTTCCGACTAGGGTGGACAGCGCCAAGTTGAAGACCCTCTAGGAAGGCTCAAGACGTGACTGTTCGCGTTGGGATCAATGGCTTCGGCCGCATCGGCCGCAACTTCTTCCGCGCCGTGGTGGCTTCCGGTGCCGACATCGAGGTGGTCGCCGTCAACGACCTCACCGACAACAAGACGCTGGCCCACCTGCTCAAGTACGACTCGATCCTCGGCCGCTTCCCCGGCGAGGTCACCTACGACGACGAGTCGATCACGGTGGACGGCAAGAAGATCCTGGCCTTCGCCGAGAAGGACCCGTCCGCCCTGCCGTGGAAGGCCAACGAGGTCGACGTGGTCGTGGAGTCCACCGGCTTCTTCACCGACGCCACCAAGGCCAAGGCGCACATCGACGCCGGCGCCAAGAAGGTCATCATCTCCGCCCCGGCGAAGAACGAGGACATCACCATCGTCATGGGCGTCAACGACGACAAGTACGACGGCTCCCAGACGATCATCTCCAACGCCTCGTGCACCACGAACTGCCTGGCCCCCATGGCCAAGGCGCTCAACGACGGCCTGGGCATCGTCAAGGGTCTGATGACCACCATCCACGCCTACACCCAGGACCAGAACCTCCAGGACGGCCCGCACAAGGATCTGCGCCGCAGCCGCGCCGCCGCCCTCAACATGGTCCCGACCACCACGGGTGCCGCCAAGGCCGTCGCCCTCGTGCTCCCCGAGCTCAAGGGCAAGCTGGACGGCTACGCCATGCGCGTGCCGACCCCGACCGGTTCCGCCACCGACCTCACCTTCGAGGCCTCGCGCGAGACCACCGTCGAGGAGGTCAACGAGATCATCAAGAAGGCCGCCGAGGGCGCCATGAAGGGCAAGCTCGTCTACACCGAGGACCCGATCGTCTCCAAGGACATCGAGACCGACCCGGCCTCCTGCGTCTTCGACGCGGGCCTGACCAAGGTCATCGGCAACCAGGTCAAGGTCGTCGGCTGGTACGACAACGAGTGGGGCTACTCCAACCGCCTCGTCGACCTGACCGCCCTCGTCGGCTCCAAGCTCTGATCGGAGTCCCGAGATGAAGACCATTGCCGACCTGGGTGACCTGCGCGGCAAGCGAGTCCTCGTCCGCTCGGACCTCAACGTGCCGCTCGACGGTGACCGCATCACCGACGACGGCCGGGTCCGGGCCTCCGTGCCCACCATCACGGAGCTGACCGACCAGGGTGCCCGCGTCGTCGTGGTCGCCCACCTCGGTCGCCCCAAGGGTGCCCCGGAGGACAAGTACTCGCTCAAGCCCGTCGTCGCCCGCCTGGGTGAGCTGCTCGGCCAGGACGTCGCCTTCGCCACCGACACGGTGGGGGAGTCGGCCAAGGCCACGGTCGAGGGGCTGCAGGACGGCCAGGTGGCCCTCCTGGAGAACCTCCGGTTCAACCCGGGCGAGACCAGCAAGGACGAGTCCGAGCGCCAGGCCTTCGCCAAGGAGCTCGCGTCGCTCGCGGACGCCTACGTGTCCGACGGCTTCGGCGTCGTGCACCGCAAGCAGGCCTCCGTCTACGACGTCGCGCAGATCCTGCCGGCGGCCATGGGCGGCCTGGTCAAGACGGAGGTGGACGTCCTCAAGCGTCTGACCGAGGACCCCGAGCGGCCGTATGCCGTGGTCCTCGGCGGGGCCAAGGTCGCCGACAAGCTCGCCGTCATCGACAACCTCCTCGGCAAGGCCGACCGCCTCCTCATCGGCGGCGGCATGGCCTTCACCTTCCTCAAGGCCCAGGGCCACGAGGTGGGCAAGAGCCTGCTCGACGAGGACAACGTCGAGACCTGCAAGGGCTACCTCGAGCGGGCCGAGGCGTCCGGCGTCGAGATCGTCCTGCCGGTCGACGTCGTCTGCAACGCCGAGTTCAGCGCCGAGGGCGAGGTCACGACGGTCGACGCCGACAAGATCCCGGCCGACCAGATGGGCCTGGACATCGGCCCGAGGTCCGCGGAGCTCTACGCCTTCAAGGTCGCCGACGCGAAGACGGTGTTCTGGAACGGCCCGATGGGTGCGTTCGAGATGGCGCCCTTCGCGGACGGCACCAAGGCGGTGGCCCAGGCCCTGGTCGAGGCGACCGCCAAGGGCGCGCTGACCGTCGTCGGCGGTGGCGACTCCGCTGCCGCCGTGCGGCAGCTGGGCTTCTCCGACGACCAGTTCGGCCACATCTCCACCGGTGGCGGCGCGAGCCTGGAGTACCTCGAGGGCAAGGACCTCCCGGGCATCTCCATCCTCGGCTGACGCCGGCTGCACGACACGAGGCGGCCCCGTGACCCCGACCCGGGTGGCGGGGCCGCCTTCTCGTCATACGACCCAACACTGTTGACTCCCAAGGAGACCCACATGGCATCCCGCACGCCGCTCATGGCCGGCAACTGGAAGATGAACCAGGACCACCTGCAGGCCACCCACCTCGTGCAGAAGCTCGACTGGACCCTGCGCGACGCCAAGCACGACCACGCCGCCGTCGAGGTCGCGGTGCTCGCGCCGTTCACCGACCTGCGCTCGGTGCAGACCCTGGTCGAGGGCGACAAGCTGGACCTGCGCTACGGCGCCCAGGACCTGTCGCAGCACGACTCCGGCGCCTACACCGGCGACATCTCCGGCGCGTTCCTGGCCAAGCTCGGCTGCACCTATGTCGCGGTGGGCCACAGCGAGCGCCGCGAGGGCCACGGCGAGACCGACGAGCTGCTCAACGCCAAGGTCAAGGCGGCCTACAAGCACGGCCTGACCCCGATCCTGTGCTGCGGCGAGGCCCTCGACGTCCGCAAGGAGGGCCGTCAGGTCGAGCACGTGCTCGCCCAGATCGAGGCCGACCTCGCGGGTCTGCCCGAGGAGCAGGCCAAGAGCATCGTCATCGCCTACGAGCCCATCTGGGCCATCGGCACGGGCGAGGTCGCGACCCCCGAGGACGCGCAGGAGGTCTGCGGCGCGATCCGCGGCAAGCTCGCCGAGCTCTACTCCGCCGAGCTCGCGGACGGCGTCCGCATCCTCTACGGCGGCTCGGTCAAGTCCGGCAACGTCGCGCAGATCATGGCCAAGGAGGACGTCGACGGCGCCCTCGTCGGCGGCGCGTCCCTCGACCCCGAGGAGTTCGCCAAGATCGCTCGCTACCAGGCCCACAACGCCTGACCCGACGTATGCCGAAGCCCCGGGACCGGTCGCCTGACGGTGACCGGCCCCGGGGCTCGTCGTGCTGGGGGCGCTCAGCCGCGTCGGCGGGCCCTGCGCCGGTGCCACCACAGGACCAGGGGCACGACCACCACGGCGAGCGGCAGGACCAGCGGGAGGCTGAAGCCCAGCAGCGCTGCGAGGGCGGTGAGCAGGCCGAGGACGGCGCGCCACCCCGCGTGCCAGCCGGCCTGGAACCCCGTCCGGTCCTCGGCGGCGCGGGCCTCGGCAGCGGGCTGGGTCAGCGAGAGGGTGATCGTCGACATGGCGGCCTGCGACCGCAGCGTCGCGAGCTGCGCCTGCAGCCCCTCCAGGTCGGCCTCGCGACGCGTGAGCTCCGACTCGAGCCGGGTGATGTCCTCGATCGACGCCGCGCGGGCCATCAGGGCCCGGGTGCGGTCGAGGCTGGCCTGCATCGTCTTGACGCGCCCGGCCGTGTCGGCGACCTGGCCCGTGACGTCCTCGGCCCGGACGGTCCGCGCCGTGACGGTGCCGACCTTGGCGAGGTCCTCGACCGCCGCGTCGAACCTCGCCTCGGGCACCCGCAGGGTGAACGTGTCGGTGGAGGAGGAGCCGGGGCCGGTGGAGCGGCGTAGCTCCTCGTTGGCGACGACCCCGTCGTAGGACGCCACCAGCGTCCGCACCCGCGCAGCGGCCGCGCCGAGATCGGTGACGGTGGCCTCAAGGGTGCCGGTGCGGACGACGTCGCGCTTCTGGACGGCCCGCGCTCCGGACGACGCCCCGGGTGCCGTGGCCGCGACGGAGCCGGTGGGGGTGGCCCCGGGCGTGGCCGCCGAGGAGGCGAGCTGTTCCCGGCCGGGGTCGCCCGGTGCGGCTCCGGAGGTGGACGACCCGGACCCGCTGGTGCAGGCGGTCATCGCGATCAGTGCGGCGACCCCGAGAGCGAGGGGTGCGGCATACGGCCTGGGAGCTGCGTTGCGCCTCATGCCAGGTGAGACCGGACGGCCGGGCGAGAGCGTTCCGACCTGCGCGGTCACGGTCGGGTGACGATCCCGGTGCCGGGCTGTCAGTCCCGGATGGGATGATGCGGGCATGAGTCTGAAGCCCCAGCAGCACCGCCGTCCGTCCCCCGCCGAGGTCCGCGCGATCAACGACTCGATCCGCTACACCATGTGGTCCGTCTTCCAGGTCACCGACTCCGTGGGTGACGAGGCGGAGCGTGAGGCGCTGCTGGCCGAGGCGCAGCAGTTCTTCGCCGGGCTGGCCGAGGCCGGTCAGGTGACGGTGCGCGGGATCTACGACGTGGCGGGGCTGCGGGCGGACGCCGACTTCATGGTCTGGTGGCACGGCGAGTCGGTCGAGGCCGTGCAGCGCGCCTACCACGCGTTCCGCCGGACCGGGCTGGGCCGCGCGTGCGACCCGGTCTGGTCCAACGTCGCGATCCACCGCCCGGCCGAGTTCAACAAGAGCCACATCCCGGCGTTCATGGCCGACGAGACCCCGCGCGCCTACGTCTGCGTCTACCCCTTCGTGCGGTCCTACGAGTGGTACCTCCTGGCCGACGAGGAGCGTCGCGACCTGCTCGTCGAGCACGGCAAGATGGCCCGCGACTACCCGGACGTGCGCGCCAACACCGTCGCCAGCTTCGCCCTCGGCGACTACGAGTGGCTGCTGGCCTTCGAGGCCGACGACCTGCACCGGATCGTCGACCTCATGCGTCACCTGCGCGGGGCTGCCGCCCGTCGGCACACGCGCGAGGAGGTGCCGTTCTTCACCGGCCCGCGCGTGGAGCTCGAGCAGCTCGTCGCCGACCTGCCCTGAGCCGCCCCCGGCGGTTACATCGACCGGCCTTCGTCCCCCAGGCTGATGGGACGAAGGCCGATCGATCTGGCGTGGCCAGACCACTCTGTGCACGTTTCCGGGCCCGGTGGTGCGACCGTGCCGGCTGCATGGCAAGGTAAGCAATCCAGCGCGACGATGCCTCGGACGTCTCTCTACAACGCCACCGGTGTCGCCATCCCAGTCAACCGTTCCAGGAGCCGTCCATGTCATATCGTCGAGCGTCCACCGTCATCCTCATCGCGCTGGCCATGGGTGCTGCCATGCCGGCCGCACAGGCCGAGACCAGCAGCAATGGATGCGTGGTCACAGGGCCCAACCAGCTCAACGTGTACCAGCAAGCCATGAACTTCTCCGTGAACGTCGACCCCACACCCGTCGCGGGCCACGGGGGCTTCGAGGTGGTCAACCTGGTCAGCCCGTCGGCTGGCCTGGTCAACTCCGTGTTCATGGATCTGGACACCTCCAAGAAGTCCATGTTCATGTTCTCTACCGCGCACGGCGCGCACTACGGACTCACCTACGGAACCATCCATGAGGTGATGGATGGAACCGGCGGCTGCGGCGCCCTCTCTCGCCCCATCACGGTGAAGGCGGCCACGAGGCCATACGTCAGCTCCGCCCGCAGCGGCCGCTATGTCAAGGTGAACGGCACCGTGGAGTTCTACAACAAGGACGCGACGACTAACTACTACAACTACGGGCGCTGGGACCGGATCAACCGAACCTACCTGGACTTCCAGCGGCTGGAGGGCGGGCGCTGGGTGACGAAGAAGTCCGTCCTGACCGACGCGCGGGGCAACGCCAACACCGGCTGGATGAACTATCCCTCCGCCAGCACCTGGCGAGTTCAGTACCGCGGCGGCTGGTGGCTCCAGGCCACGAGCACCGGTTCGTCCGTCCGCTGAGGCAGGTCATCCCGCAGGGGGAGGTTTGGCGGGGCGAGCCATCCTCACGGGGGATGCCCCACGCCGCCGGCCCGCCTAGCGTCGTGGGTATGACGACGAACCAGCCCACCACGACCACCTCACTGTTCCTGCTGGTCCTCAAGGACAACGGCAAGCCCGAGTCGATGGGGCAGCAGACGGGCTACGGCCTCGCCGGGGCACTGCTCTCCGACCTCGTCGCGGCCGGACGGCTCGGCGTGAGCGACGACGGCAAGAAGCTGCGGGTCCTCGACGCCGGACCGACCGGGGACGACCTGCTCGACGAGGGTCTGCGCAGGTTCGGTGACAAGGACGGCAAGCGTCTCTCCTCGGTGATCCCCGGCGCCGCCCGCAAGCTCGAGCGTGAGGTCGGCGACTACCTCGCGCGACGTGGGGTCGTGCGCGTCGAGGAGGCAGGCATGCTGGGCCTCAAGCCGCAGCGCTACCCGATCGTCGACACGAGCCGCGAGGCCGAGCTGCGCCGCGGGCTGGGCGAGGTGCTGCGCGGAGCCTCGCCGACGGTCGAGCAGCACGCGCTGATCGGGCTGGTCCACGGCCTGGAGCTGGGCACCAAGGTCTTCGACCCCGACGAGGTCGGCCTGGACAAGGGCGACCTCAAGCGACGGATCAAGGCCGTCGCGGAGTCCGCGGGGCCCGGCGCGGACGGCGTCGCCCGTGCGGTGCAGTCCGCCAACACCGCGATGATCACGGCGATCACGGTGGCGACCGTCTCCTCCACGAGCGGCTCCAGCTGATCTCGGAGGCGCGACGGGCCTGGCGGGCGATCGCTAGGCTCGCCGCATGATCACCGCCGTGCACACCCTCATCTACTCCGACGACCCCGACGCGACCAGGGCGTTCCTGCGCGACGTGCTGCAGCTGCCCAGCGTCGGCGGCGACGAGTGGCCGATCTATCGCACCGGTCCCTCCGAGCTGGGCGTCCACCCGACGGTGTCGGAGCAGGACGGTCAGGCCTGGACCACCGGCACCCACCACGAGATCGCGCTGATGTGCGACGACGTCGCCGCCACGCGCGCCGAGCTGGAGGCGCGCGGAGCGACCTTCACGGGCGATACCCAGGACATGGGGTGGGGGATCGGCGCGACGGTCGAGGTCCCCGGCGCGGACGGGATCCTGATCTACCAGCCGCGCCACGCGATCGCCCACTCCTGACGGAGCAGACGCCCGGCCCGTGTCGGGGAGCGGGCGCGGGACGGCATACGGTCGGAACGCCGAGTAGTTCAGTTTCGGTTCAGGCCGAATAGCTGGGTCAGCATCGCTTGCTTGTAGTGACTCTCCGCCCGGGCGACCTCCTGCGGGGTGGCAGCTGGACTGAAAACGCGCAGGATGGAGAAGACGAAATGTCGGGGATGGGCTGGGTCCCCTTGGATCAGCCGCTTCAGCTCGACATTGCCCCCATGACCGGTCTGGGCATAGGCCGTCCAGCGCTGGAGCAGTGTGTCAGTCCCATCAGCCCGTCCGACGTAGAGCCTGCCCGAACTTGCGTCGGAGATCAGGTAGACCCCCTTGACCGATCGCAGGGCCACCCGCCAGTCCCTGTAGCGGCCCTCCTGCTCGTTCACCACTGACTTGAGCAGGTCATGCCCGATGAGCAAGTTGTCGAACCCGGGGAACGGCACCTTGTCGCGGTCGGCGATCTCGAGGACTGGGAGCTTTGCTGCGGAAGCCCCCTGCTTGGCCCAGTTGACGGGGTCCTTGGACCACTCGATGACCAGTCGTTTCTGCATGGACGCCAAGGTGGTGCTGGGGCGCAGATCAAAGAAGCGGTGGGTGTCCGTGCGCTCGGCGTCCATCTCTCCATGGTTCTCGTAGGAGGCATGGAACCGCGAGCGGCGGGCACCGTCAGCCACGAAGACGAGCCAGATGCGCGGCGGACGTGAGCCCACCTTGTTGCCATGCGACTGTGCCCGGGTGTAGTCGAGCACTTCCTCGTCAGAAGCGGCATCAATCTCCAGCACCGCGTTCTTGAAGGTGTGCCTCAAGACCAGAACGTCAGAAGCGTCGAGACCCGACAGGCTCAACAGGTGGCCCAAAGTCAGGGGGATGTCATGGTCGAGGCTCATGGGGTTCACTGTGTCGGTGTTAGAGCCTGAGCGACCCGGATCACCTGCAAAGTCCCACGACTGGAGCATCGTTCGTCTTGTCCGCGGGCGGGGACGGCATACGGGCACGACCACGAGATCCGCCGGCCCTCGGATCATCAGCCTGGGGAACGAAGGCCGGTCGATGCCTCGGCCCCCGGCGGGTCAGCGGGGGGCGAGGCGCATCGAGACGGAGTTGATGCAGTAGCGCTGGTCCGTCGGGGTGGGGTAGCCCTCGCCCTCGAAGACGTGGCCCAGGTGCGAGCCGCACTGCGCGCACAGCACCTCGGTGCGGGTCATCCCGAGCGAGCGGTCCTCGTGCAGCTCGACGTTGTCCGCGTCGGAGGGGGCGTAGAACGACGGCCACCCGCAGTGCGAGGGGAACTTCTCGGTGTGGGTGAACAGCTCGGCGCCGCACGCGCGACAGCTGTAGACGCCCTCGGTGGTCGTGTCGGTGTACTCGCCGACGAAGGGCCGCTCGGTGCCGGCCTGGCGCAGGACGGCGTACTCGCTCGGGCTCAGCTCGGCCCGCCACTGCTCGTCGGACTTGGTCACGGGGTACTCGCGCTGGGTCATACTGGGTCCAACCGCGCGGGGTCGCCGCAGATTCCGCTCAACCGGGCCGACAGGAGCACGTCGTGGCGAGCAAGGCCATCTCGATCGAGGTCCCGGGGCCGGACGGCGAGACGCGGCAGGTGCGGGTCTCGAGCCCGGACCGGGTGATGTGGCCGGACGACGGCATCACCAAGGAGGACCTGGCCCGCTACGTCGTGGCCGTGGGGGACCGGCTGGTGGCCAGGCTGGCGGACCGTCCGGTGACGCTGCAGCGCTTCCCCGAGGGCGTCACCGGCGAGGAGTTCTACTCCAAGAACCCTCCCCGCGGCGTCCCCGACTTCGCCCGCACCGTCGTGTGCACCTATCCCTCCGGCCGCCAGCACCCGCAGCTCGTCGTCGACGAGGTCGCGACCGCCGTGTGGGCCGTGCAGATGAACACCGTGACCTTCCACCCCTGGCCCGTGACCACGGCGGACACCGACGACCCGGACGAGCTGCGCATCGACCTCGACCCGCAGCCCGGCACCGGCTTCGCGCAGGCCGTGGAGGCGGCGACCGTGCTCCGCGAGGTGATGGTCGAGGCGGGCCTCACTCCCTTCGTCAAGACGAGCGGCAACCGCGGGCTGCACGTGTTCGCACCGATCGAGCCGACGCACGAGTTCCTCGAGGTGCGGCACGCGGTCATCGCGATCGCCCGCGAGCTCGAGCGGCGGGTCCCCGACCTGGTCACCACGGCCTGGTGGAAGGAGCTGCGGGGCGAGCGGATCTTCGCCGACTTCAACCAGGCCTGTCGCGACCGCACCCTGGCCGGCGCCTACAGCCCGCGCCCCCTGGCGGGTGCGCCCGTCAGTATGCCGATCGCCTGGGACATCCTCGGCGAGATCGCCCCCGGCGACTACACCGTGCGGACGACGCCCGAGATCGTGGCCTCCGAGGATGACGCCTGGGCGGGCTTCGACGACGCCCGGGCACGCGTGGACACCGCCCTGCAGTGGTGGCAGCGCGACGTCGAGGAGCACGGGCTGGGGGAGCTCAACTTCCCGCCCGACTACCCCAAGATGCCGGGCGAGCCACCCCGCGTGCAGCCGTCGCGGGCCCGCAAGGTCGACGACGCCTGAGCAGCGGCTGGGGTCAGCAGGCGAGGTCGTTGTCGGCCTGCATCGCGAGCATCGCGGCGCCGATGGCGGTGACGTGGCCGATGCGGGTCCGCTGACCGTCGAGGACCTCCACCCGGACGGCCCGCAGGCTCTGGAGCGCCTCGAGCGCGGCGAGCACCTCGTCGCCACGCAGACCCGTGCGAGCCACGACCGCGGAGATCTCGTGGGTGGGGCCGCCGAGCAGGTCCAGCTGCTCCACGGCGCGGAGCACCGGGAGGTCACGGCTGTCCCAGGTGGCGGCAGGCGAGGTCATGACTTCACTGTCACACGGCATATCCGCAGGTCGGGGCCACTATCGGGGAACGCGGACGGGGTTCACCTAGATGCAGAGTGACCCGGTGACGTTCGGTCGCGAGAACTTGACTGGCTGTCGTGCGTCACTCGACCAGGACGCGCCCCAGGTCATAGCTCGGCGCCCGGCTGACCTGCGCCAACGTGCACGACATCGGCTCGCGGTCGGGGCGCCAGCGCAGGAAGGTCACGGCGTGCCGGAAGCGCGACTTCTCGAGCTGGTCGAAGGCCACCTCCACGACGCGCTCCGGTCGCAGCGGAACGTAGGACACGTCCTTGGACGAGCTGAACCGCGACCGGTCCGTCTCGGCGGCGACCACGGAGCCGTCCTCCTCGCGCAGGACGTACGGCTCGAGCTCGTCGACCAGCTCGAGGCGCCGCGCGGCCGTGAACGCCGCGATGCCACCGACGTTGACGATGCGGCCGCCCTCGTCCACGAGCCCGAGCAGCAGGGACCCGACGCCCTGACCGCTCTTGTGCACCCGGTAGCCCACGACGACCGCCTCGGCCGTCCGCTTGTGCTTGATCTTGAGCATGGTGCGCTTCCCCTGCTCGTAGGTCCCCTCCAGCGGCTTGGCGACCACCCCGTCCAGCCCCGCCCCCTCGAAGTCCTCGAACCACGTCCGCGCCAGCTCGGGGTCGTCCGTGACCCGGGTCAGGTGGATGCCGGACGCGGGTGAGACGTCCTCCAGCAGCGACTCCAGGGCCGCGCGGCGCTCGCGGAAGGGCCGCCCCATGAGGTCCTCGTCGTCGGCGGCCAGCAGGTCGAAGCAGATCAGCTCGGCGGGCGTCTCCTGCGACAGCTTGGTGACGCGGGAGACGGCCGGGTGGATCCGCTGCGAGAGCAGGTCCCAGTCGAGGTGCTCGGCGCCGGCCTCGCCCGCGCGCACCACGATCTCGGCGTCGACCACGCAGCGCGCCGGCAGGTGCTCGCGCACGCGCTCGACGACCTCGGGGAAGTACCGCGTCAGCGGCTTGGACCCCCGGCTCGCCAGCTCGATCTCGTCGCCGTCGCGGATCACGATGCAGCGGAAGCCGTCCCACTTGGGCTCGTAGGACAGCCCGCCCGGGACGGAGTCCGCGGCCGGGACCGTGGGGACGGCCTTGGCCAGCATGGGGGAGACCGGGGTGGCGATCGGCAGCGTCATACGGCCCATTGTGTCCCTCGCCCGAGGGCCGTATGCCGCGCCACGCTCGCGCCACCTGCCCCACCCGCACGCCCGCGGATGTCACGATGGACGGGTGAGCACGCGCGACAGGGCCGGGGGGCCCGCCGGGGTGCTGCGCGCGCACCCTCGGGCGGTCGCGGCAGCCGTGGCGGGCGGCGTCGTGGCGGCCGGAGCCGCGACGGGGTGGCTGAGCGCCGCGGTCTACCTCGCCAAGAAGGTCGTGACGCCGGAGCGCCGACGGCCCGACGACACCGAGGTGGTGGCCTTCGACGACCGCAGCGTCACGCTGAGCCGCACGGCCGAGACGGTGATGCCCGGCAAGTACGGCCTGTTCCTCGACGGCGGGCAGTCGCACGTGAGGTTCGGCCGGATCCTCGCCGACCACCCCGGGCAGGGCACGATCACCCGGCGGCTGCACGGCGTCGACCTCGGGCGCCTGCGCACCGGACCGGCCCGGTTCCACTCCTACTACTACGCGCTCGGGCCGGAGCAGGCGCTCGGTCTGCCGACCCTCGACGTGGACGTCCCCAGCGAGATCGGTCCGCTGCCGTCCTGGTTGGTGCCCCCGCCCGACGGCCCCGTCGACGGCACCCGGTGGGCCGTCCTGGTGCACGGCCGTGGCGCGGGACGCGAGGAGACCGTGCGCGGGGTCGCCGCGCTGCACCGCGCCGGTCTGACCTGCCTGACCCCGTCCTACCGCAACGACCAGGTGGCGCCCGCGAGTAACGACGGGCTCTACGGCCTCGGGCTGTCCGAGTGGCGCGACGTGGACGCCGCCGTCGCCTACGCCCTGGAGCACGGCGCCCGCGACGTCGTGCTCGTGGGGTGGTCGATGGGCGGGGCGATCGTGCTGCAGACCCTCATCAACTCCACCCACGGGGACCGCATCTCGCAGGTCGTCCTGGACGGGCCCGTGGTCGACTGGCCGGACGTCCTGCACCACCACGCGCGCGCGATGCGGGTCCCCGGCCAGCTCACCACGCTCAGCATGCGGCTGCTCGGCGTGCCGCCCGGCCGCCATCTCGTGGGGATCGAGTCGGTGATCGACCTGGCGGCGACCGACTTCGTGCGGCGGGCCGACGAGCTGCGGCACCCGATCCTGCTCATCCACTCGCTCGACGACGAGTTCGTGCCCGCCCAGCGCTCGATCGACCTCGCGGCGGCGCGGCCCGACCTCGTCCAGCTCGAGACCTGGCAGGTCGCCCGGCACTGCAAGGAGTGGAACGTGGACCAGCAGCGGTGGGAGCGACTCGTCGAGGCCTTCGTGGCCCAGGATGCCGCCCCACCTGCGCAAAGGGTGCAACCATAGGCCGCATGGCAAAGACCTCCAAGAGCAAGAAGGCCGCCGATCGGGCCGACGAGGCCGTCGAGACCCTCGTCCGGGGCGCCGGCACCGCCGCCGCCACCTCGGACGCGGGGGACGCAGCGTCGGACGACGCCAAGCCCGGCACGGCGTCCAAGGGCACGGGCAAGGACAAGGACCAGGGCACGGCCGAGCAGGAGATCGCCAGGGACACGGCGAAGAAGTCCAAGAACGACAAGGGCAAGAAGGCCAAGGACGGCAAGGCCAAGGACGACAAGGCCAAGGACGACAAGGCGTCGAAGAAGTCCAAGGACGACGACAAGGGCAAGAAGGCCAAGGGTACGAGGGACAAGAAGGACAAGGGCGCGAAGCGCGACGCCGCGCTGGACGGTGCCTCCTCGGCGGCGACCACCGGGTCGCTCGCCTTCGGTGACCCTGACTTCACCTTCAGCGAGACCCTGCGCGCCGAGCGGGGACTCGTGCTGGCCGACGTCGACACCCGGGCGACCCCGGGCTACGAGGGCGACAAGAAGTCGGCTGCGATGGACCTCGTCGAGGGTCAGACCGAGCTGTCCGACCTGCAGGAGCGCCTCTGGGCCAACGGCAAGGACGGCGACGGGCCGTCGGTCCTGCTGCTCGTGCAGGGCATGGACACCTCCGGCAAGGGCGGCATCATGCGCCACGTGGTGGGCGCCACCGACCCAGGCGGCGTCAAGTACACCGCGTTCAAGGCGCCCACGCCCGAGGAGCGCGCCCACGACTTCCTGTGGCGCATCGACCGGGCCCTGCCCGACCCGGGTCAGCTCGGGGTGTTCGACCGCTCGCAGTACGAGGACGTGCTGGTCGTGCGGGTCAACGAGCTCATTCCGCGCTCGGAGTGGATGCGGCGCTATGCCCAGATCAACGCGTTCGAGCGGGCCGCCCTGGCGCGCGGCATCACCGTCGTCAAGGTGATGCTGCACATCTCCTCCGACGAGCAGAAGGCGCGGCTGGGGGAGCGGCTCGACCGGCCGGACAAGTACTACAAGTACAACCCCGGCGACATCGCCGAGCGCGCGCGCTGGGACGACTACATGGAGGCCTACCAGGCGGTGCTGGCCAAGACGAGCACCAAGGGCGCTCCCTGGCACGTGGTGCCGGCGGACCGCAAGTGGTACGCCCGCCTCGCGGTCCAGCAGATCCTGCTCGAGCACCTGCGGGGTCTCGACCTCGAGTGGCCGGCGGCGACCTTCGACGTCGCGACCGAGCAGGAGCGCCTCGCCCAGACCTGATGCGCGCCGCGCCCGGCGCCCACGCCAGGTGCCGGGCGCTTCGGCATACGAAGGAGCCCGCCTCGTCCAGGACGAGGCGGGCTCTCTCGTGCGAGCTGCGTCAGGCCTTCTTCTTGCCGGCCTTCTTGGTGCCCGTGGACGAGTCGGCCCCCGAGCCGTCCGTGTCGTCACCCGTGGCGCCGTCCGCCTGCTCCTGCGCCTGCGGCTCCGCCTTCGAGGTGGCGGGCTCGGTCGGAGCCGGGCGGGCGGCAGGATCGGTCGCGACCTGGCCGACGATGCCGACGCCGGTCTTTGCCGTGAGCGGCGAGGCCAGGCCGGGGGAGGCCTGCTCAGCCGGCTGGTCCGAGCGCAGGACCACGACCGAGCGGGCCGGGACGCGGTTGACGCTGCGGGCCGCCCAGACGCGGGGCTCGGTCAGCTCCGGGTCGGCGGTGTCCAGCACGACGGTCCACTCGGTGCCGTAGTCCTCGGGCGGCATCGTGAAGTCGATGCCGTCGTGGTGGGCGTTGAACAGCAGCAGGAAGTCGTCGTCGACGACCATCCGGCCACGCTGGTCCGGGGCCGAGATGGCGTGGCCGTTGAGGAACACGCTCAGCGTCTTGGCGTAGCCCGACTCCCAGTCCTGGTCGGACATCTGGGTGCCGTGGGCCGTGAACCAGGCGATGTCACCCAGGTCGGACATGCCGCCGTGGGCGGCGTCGCCGGCGAAGAACCGGCGGCGGCGGAACACGGGGTGGGACGAGCGCAGGGCGGTCAGCCGGGCCGTGAACTGCTGCAGCGCCAGGTCGTCCGCGTCGAGGTCCCAGTCGATCCAGGAGATCTCGTTGTCCTGGCAGTAGCCGTTGTTGTTGCCGCCCTGGCTGCGACCGAGCTCGTCGCCGTGCGCGAGCATCGGCACACCCTGGCTGACGAGCAGGGTGGTGAGGAAGTTGCGCTGCTGCTGGGCGCGCAGGGCGTTGACCTCGGGGTCGTCCGTCGGACCCTCGACACCGCAGTTCCAGGAGCGGTTGTGGCTCTCGCCGTCGTTGTTGCCCTCGCCGTTGGCGTCGTTGTGCTTCTCGTTGTAGGACACGAGGTCGCGCAGCGTGAAGCCGTCGTGGGCGATGACGAAGTTGATCGACGCGATCGGCTTGCGCGCGGAGTGGGCGTAGAGGTCGCTGGATCCCGTGATGCGCGAGGCGAACTCGCCGATCGTGGCCGGCTCGCCGCGCCAGAAGTCGCGGACGGTGTCGCGGTACTTGCCGTTCCACTCGGTCCACAGGGGAGGGAAGTTGCCGACGTGGTAGCCGCCGTCCCCCACGTCCCACGGCTCGGCGATCAGCTTGACCTGGCTCACCACCGGGTCCTGCTGGATCAGGTCGAAGAACGCGGACAGCTTGTCGACCTCGTGGAACTGGCGGGCCAGGGTCGCCGCCAGGTCGAACCGGAAGCCGTCGACGTGCATCTCGGTGACCCAGTAGCGCAGCGAGTCCATGATGAGCTGCAGCACGTGCGGGTTGCGCATCAGCAGCGAGTTGCCGGTGCCGGTCGTGTCGTAGTAGCTCGCGAGGTCGTCGCCGACCAGGCGGTAGTAGGCGTTGTTGTCCAGACCGCGGAAGGCGAGCGTGGGGCCCATGTGGTTGCCCTCGGCGGTGTGGTTGTAGACCACGTCGAGGATGACCTCGATGTCGGCCTCGTGCAGCGCCTTGACCATTGACTTGAACTCCGTGACCTGCTGGCCGCGGGTGCCCGACGCGGAGTAGTCGTTGTGCGGGGCCAGGAAGCCGATGGTGTTGTAGCCCCAGTAGTTGCGCAGCCCCTTCTCCTGCAGCGAGGTGTCCTGGACGAACTGGTGCACCGGGAGCAGCTCGATCGCGGTGATGCCCAGCTGCTTGAGGTGCGCGATGACGGCGGGGTGCGCGATCGCGGCATACGTCCCGCGGATGTCCTCGGGCACCTCCGGGTGGGTCATCGTCAGGCCCTTGACGTGGGCCTCGTAGATGATCGTGTCGTGGTACTCCCGGCGCGGGGGACGGTCGTGGCCCCAGTCGAAGTAGGGGTTGATGACGACGGACAGCATGGTGTGCCCGAGCGAGTCGGTGTCGTTGAACGCCGACGGGTCGTCGAACTTGTAGGAGAACAGCGCCTCGTCGTTGCTGATCTGGCCGTCGATCGCCTTGGCGTAGGGGTCGAGCAGCAGCTTGGCCGGGTTGGACCGGTTGCCCTTGGCGGGGTCGAACGGGCCGTGCACGCGGTAGCCGTAGCGCTGCCCGGGCTGCATCTGCGGGATGTAGCAGTGCCAGACGTAGCCATCGACCTCGGTGAGCGAGACGCGCTGCTCGGCGCCCTCGTCGTCGATGAGGCAGAGCTCGACGTGCTCGGCGACCTCCGAGAAGACAGCGAAGTTCACGCCGCTGCCGTCGAACGTGGCGCCGAGGGGATACGGCTTGCCGGGCCAGATTTCCATGAAGGGGTCGTCCTCGTGGGAGTGGGGATGGAGATCGATCAACCCGCCACTTTACGCGGTCCGAGAGACCCCCCGGGGGATTGAGCCTTGCGGCGAGACGACATCACGTCTCGACAACAGGCCCCACCCGCCCCTCGTGTCCCACCCGTCCCAGCCCCGGGCGGGCCCTAGCGTCGTGCCCATGACCACTCGGACCGCCCTGCGGCACCTGCTCCAGCAGGTGCCCGGTGGCCTGTCGGTCGCGCGTCTCGTGCGCGAGACCGTCCGGGTCTGCCTGCGCTACCGCGTGACCGGGCTCGCCTCCGAGGCGGGCTTCTTCGCCCTCCTCTCCCTGCCGCCTCTGGTCCTCGGCCTCATCGGGGGACTGGGGTATGTCGGAGCATGGGCCGGGCAGGGCACGGTCGACCAGGTGGTGGCCGGCCTCGCGTCCTACGCGCAGCGGTTCCTGACCGACGAGAGCGTGGGAGCCGTCATCGTCCCCACGATCGACGAGGTGCTGCGAGGTGGCCGTATCGACCTGGTGTCGCTGGGCTTCGTCCTGTCCCTGTGGTCCGGGTCTCGGGCGCTCAACGTCTTCATCGACACGATCTCGATCATGTACGGCCAGAGCGGGGTTCGCGGCATCGTCCGCACCCGCACCCTGTCCTTCACGATGTACTCGATCGCCGTCCTCGTCGGTGCCGTCGTGCTGCCGCTGGTCCTCCTGGGGCCCCTGGTCCTGTCGCGCGTCCTGCCCGGGCCGTTCGACGGCCTCGTCTACTGGACGCTCGTGACCGGTGCCGTCATGGGGGCGGTGACCTCGCTCTACCACGTCGCCACGCCACGGCGCTCGCCCTGGCGCCGCGACCTGCCGGGGGCCGCCCTCACGGTGGTGCTCTGGGTGGTCGTGTCCTATGTCGTGCGGACCTGGCTGGGCGCGTCCATCGGTGGGACGTCCGTCTACGGCCCCTTGTCCGCACCCATCGTCCTGCTCGTCTGGCTCTACTTCCTGGCCATCGCCGTCCTGATCGGAGCCGCCATGAACGCCGCCGTCCGCCACCTGTGGCCCGTCCCCGACCGTCCCAGCGCCCGCGCGCGGGTGGTCGAGGCGGTGCGGACCGAGCTCGAGGTGCGCCGCGAGCCACGCCCAGGGACCTCGCCGTTCGGGCCCGTGATCGCCGGTCTCGTGGCCGACGCGCGAGGTGCTCAGGAATTGGACGTCCCGCGCCGGCATCGGTTAGTGTCGGTCAGCACGCACGGCGGGTGAAGTTACACGCTTCGGATTCACCAAGATCCAGCGACCGCACGGCAGCACGCGGACATAGCTCAGTTGGTAGAGCGCAACCTTGCCAAGGTTGAGGTCGCCGGTTCGAGCCCGGTTGTCCGCTCTGGGGGTCCTCGGACCTTCCGGCGATGCGTTTGTTAGCATGACGGATGCATCGGCACGGTGGAGTGGCCGAGAGGCGAGGCAACGGCCTGCAAAGCCGTGTACACGGGTTCAAATCCCGTCTCCACCTCGGGCGATTGGCGCAGTGGTAGCGCGCTTCCTTGACACGGAAGAGGTCACTGGTTCAAACCCAGTATCGCCCACCACCTCCCAGCAGGCCCCGGACCACGCGGTCCGGGGCCTGCTGCTGTGGAGGCCGGGTACGCATCGCCTGCGCGTCCGCGCACTGCCTCCGCCTGCCACGCAGGCGGAGGCAGCCTCGCGCCCCTCGGCGATCAGCCGGGGAGCAGGAAGTCCCTGACGGCGTGGGTGAAGGCGTCGTTGTCGTCAGCGGCCGCGGTGTGCGCGGCGTCCTGCAGCCGGACGACCTGCGCACTAGGAGCCAGACCCCGGAAGTGCTCGACCCCGTCGTCGCTGACCACGTCGCTCAAGGCGCCCTGGAGAAGCAGCGTGGGCATCGTCAGCTCGCGGGCGGCCGTCTCCAGCTGCTCCTGGATCCGCTCGGGGTCGGGGTGCGAGTCGGTGGTGAACATCGCCGGGTCCCAGTGCCAGTACCAGCGGCCGTCCTTCCCCTGACGGAGGTTCTTGCGCAACCCGTCGGTCGATCGGGGCCTGGTGCGATGGGGTAGGTAGGCGGCGATGGCGTCGGCGGCCTCGTCAAGATCGGCGAACCCATGGGGAGCACTGCGCATGAACCCGGTGATCCGGACGGCCCCAGCTCGTTCGATGCGTGGGACCACGTCGACCAGCACCAGGCGTGAGACGAGCTCCGGTCGCTCGTGGGCCACGAGGAGCGAGGTGAGCCCACCCATGCTGGCTCCGACCAGGGCGGCGGGGCCGCCTATCTGGTCGAGCACACAGATGACGTCGTCGCGTATCGCTTCGAGGCCGTAGTCCGCGTCCGGGGCCCAGTCAGAGTCGCCGTGACCACGGAGGTCTGCTGAGACCGTGTGCAGCCCGGCCGCGGCCAGGTCGGCGCCCGCGCTCTTCCACGAGTGCCGCGTCTGACCCCCACCGTGCAGGAACAGGACGAGCGGGTCGTCAGGGCTGCCCCACTCGTCGACGGCGATCCGGACACCGCCCACGCCATCGAGCTGTCGGGTGCGGGCGGTGAGCTCCGAGCTCCTGCGGGGTTGCATGGGTCCTCCCACGGTATAGAGTGCAATTGTCCAACTAATTCGGCCATTGTAGGCCCGAGTGGCAAGCAGGAGGCCTTCGTGAGGTTCGCCTTCGAGTATGTGGTGGATGGCACAGCCGACGGCGGCTCCCTGGCGTCGGCTGACGGGCTCGCCGCCGTCGCCCGGGCCGCCGACGAGCTGGGGTACTCCGGGCTGGCGCTGCCGGAGCATCCGGCCCCGTCGTTGAAGTGGTTGACCCACGGTGGCCACGAGACGTTCGACCCGACCGCGGCTCTCGGTTTCGTCGCCGGCATCACCCGACGCATCCAGATCATGACCCATCTGCTGGTCGTGCCCTATCGCAGTCCCTTTCTCGCAGCCAAGGGCCTGGCGACGCTCGACCGACTCTCCGGCGGACGCCTCGTCGTCGGCGTCGGGAGCGGGTACCTGAGCTCGGAGTTCCTTGCACTGGGCGTGGACTTCGAGCAGCGCAACGCACTTTTCGACGAGGGGATCGAGGTCATGCGGGGAGTGTGGACCACGGTGCCGTACGACCATGTGGGCGAGCACGTGACGGCCAAAGGTGTGGCTGCGGTGCCCGGACCCATCACGCCCGGTGGCCCACCCATCCTCGTGGGTGGGAACAGTGGCCTCAGCAGGCGACGGGCGGCTCGGCTGAACGGCTGGTCACCGATGCTGCTGTCGGAGGAGGTGGCGACCTCCACCAGGACCCGGCCGCTCACGTCCATCGCGGAGCTGGCCAGGGGGATCGCTGAGGTCAAGCAGCGTGCGGCAGATCTCGGCAATCCCGGCCCGTTGACGTTCAACGCGGCCACTCCGCACCTGGAGTTTCCCACCAGCGGAGGATCCATCGAGGAGCACCGCGACCACGTCGGCCAGCTGGAAGAGGCGGGGGTGGATCAGTTCCTGGTCCGCCCCAGCCACGCGGGCGCTGCGGCTGCCGTCGACTCCCTCCGCGGGTACGCCGACCTGATGGGAATCTCATGACCGTCGACGCGCGCGTCCTGATCGAGCGTGATGGCCCGGTCGCGCGCATCACGTTGAACTCGCCGAGGAGCCTGAATGCCGTCGACGCACCGATGCTCGGGTCCCTCGCGGACGCCGTTGAAGAAGCGTCGGCCGAGGACGGGGTCAGAGTCATCGTCGTGACCGGTGCGGGCCGGGGTTTCTGCTCGGGGGCGAACCTGCTCGACCCGTCGGTCCCTGTCGACCTGGCCACGTTGCAGGCCGCCGGTCGCGTCGTGCGTGCCCTCACGACGGCTCCGCAAGTAGTCTTGTCCCGGGTCAACGGCGTGGCCGCAGGGGTCGGACTGCCGATCGCGCTGGCGGGCGACATCGTGCTGGCCGCCGAGTCGGCCACCCTGACGCTCGCCTTCAGCAACATCGCTCTGCTTCCTGACGGCGGTGCGACCGAGCTCGTGGCGGCCTCCATCGGCCGGGCCCGTGCCGTTCGCCTGGCCCTGCTGGGTGAGCGGTTGACCGCACGGGAGGCCGAGGGGATCGGCCTGATCAGCGAGGCAGTGGAGGACGCCAGGCTGGAGGAACGCACGACCGAGCTGGTCGCCGTGCTGGTCTCGCTGGGGGCGCGGGCGACCGCGCTGACCAAGGAGGCCATCAACGGGGCGACCCTCGACCTCGAGCGGACCCTCGCCCGCGAGGAGGCGGGCCAGGCCGAGCTGCTCGACGCCCCGGAGTTCGCCGAAGGAGTGGCAGCCTTCCGCGAGAAGCGATCGCCGCGTTTCCACACGACCTGAGCCGGACGCACCGACCCGAGGAGATCGCATGGGCGCGCCCATGGACCTGACATCGCTGGCGAGCGAGCTCGCCGACAAGCCCGCCTACCTGCTCGCCGAGACCGGAGAGACCCTCAGCTATCGCGACCTCGAGGACCGCTCCAACCAGGTGGCGCACCTGTTCCGGTCTCTCGGACTCGGTCGCGGAGACCACGTGGCCGTCCTCATGGAGAACCGCCTCGATCTCTTCCCGATCTACTGGGCCGCGCAGCGCAGCGGGCTCTACTACACCCCGGTCAACTGGCACCTGACGGCCGACGAGGCGGCATACATCGTGGACAACTGCGGGGCCACGGTGCTCGTGTCCTCGGCAGACCGGGAGGAGCTGGCCGCGCATGCGGCGAGTCGGGCGTCCGCGCTGCGACACCGGCTCGTCGTAGGCGGCGACGTCGACGGTGTGGACTCGCTCGCGGACAGGACGGCGGACCTCCCCACCACCCCGGTCCACGACCAGTCCGAGGGTTACTACATGTTCTACAGCTCCGGTACCACGGGGCGACCCAAGGGGATCCTCCCGGCCATGCCCGACGTTCCGTTCGGGACAGGTCTGACGCTGGATCACCAGCTCTCGCAATTTGGGTTCTCGCACGATGCCACCTACCTGAGTACCGGCCCGCTGTATCACGCGGCCCCCGTGGGCTGGTCCATGGCCGCGGTCCGCCACGGAGCCACCGCGGTCGTCATGACGAGGTTCGACGCGGAGCTGACCCTCGCGGCGATCGAGGACCACCAGGTCACTCACGCGCAGTTCGTGCCCACCATGTTCGTCCGCATGCTCAAGCTTCCTGCGGAGGTGCGCAGCCGCTACGACCTCTCGTCGCTGGTGCTCGCCATCCATGCTGCGGCCCCCTGCCCCGTGCCGGTCAAGGAAGCGATGATCGAGTGGCTGGGGCCGAAGGTCCTGGAGTACTACGCGGGCAGCGAGGCCAACTGCTTCTTCGCCATCTCGGCGCCGGAGTGGTTGTCCCACAAGGGTTCCGTCGGCAGAGCCGTCATCGGCGCGGCCCACGTCCTCGACGCTGGGGGCGACGAGCTCCCGGCCGGGGAGGTCGGCCAGCTCTGGTTCGACGGGCCTGGCTTCGAGTACCACCGCGACCCGGACCAGACTGCCGCTGCGCACGACGCGCGGGGGTGGAGCACCATGGGCGACCTCGGCTGGGTCGATGGGGAGGGCTACCTCTATCTCGCCGATCGGCGGACCGACCTGATCATCAGCGGTGGGGTCAACATCTATCCCCGCGAGGTCGAGGAAGCGCTGGCCATGCACCCTTGCGTGCAGGACATCGCGGTCATCGGCGTGCCGGACGACGAGATGGGCCAGCGTGTGCACGCCGTCGTGCACGCCGTCCAGGGAGTGGCGACCGGGACGGAGCTGGCAGCCGAGCTCGTGGGTGCGGCTGCGAGGACGATCGCGGGATTCAAGCTGCCCCGGAGCGTGGAGTTCGTCGAGGACTTTCCGCGTCTCCCGAGCGGCAAGGTGCTGCGCCGCCGGCTCGTCGACACGTACTCACCCGAGAACGCTCACCGCGTCCCCCACCCCCCCAAGAAGGAGCAGTCATGAACCAGCCAGCCCGTCATCGCCTCGGTGCGCGCGACAAGGCCGCCGTCGTGGTCGTCGAGTGCCAGGAGGGAGTGCTCGGGGAGAGCTCCATGCTCCCGGCGCTCAGCGGCCCGGCTGGGGACATGATCGGCCCGTTGACCGCCCTGCTCGAGGAGGCCCGGCGCGCGGGTGTCCCTGTGGTCCACGCGACCTACGCGGGTCCGCTCGGTGGCTCGGCCAGGGGCACCGCACCGCTCTGGAAGGCGCTCGCGCCGGCGACCGACGGGTGGACCGACGATCACCGCGGGACCCAGGTCCTGCCTGCGCTCCTCGGTGAAGGGGATCTGGTGCTGCCTCGGCACCATGGGCTCAACCCGGCCAAGGGAACCGAGCTTCTGCCCGTGCTGCGAGGCAAGGGAGTGGACACGATCATCCTGACCGGCGTCTCGGTGAACCTCGCGCTTCCGCTGATCGCGGGGGAGGCGACCGAGGAGGGCTTCTACGTCGTCGTTCCCCGGGACGCGGTTGCGGGCACTCCCGCGGACTATGCTCGGCAGGTCCTGCCCAACACCCTCGGGATGCTGGCGACGTTGACGACGGTCAGCGATCTGGCTGACCACTGGCACGGAGCCTGACCGACGAGCCCGACCCCTGCGCGTCCACGGACACCCCCCCCGGGAGCGTGGGTGGGGATCACGGCCCGATCGAGGGGTACGTGGACCCAGGCGGGATCCACCGCCCGGCGACATGGCCTCGCCGGGCGGGTGGAGTCAGCCGCCCATGCGCAGTCCGGGAGCCCGAGTGCCGAAGACGTCCACGGCGAAGACGCTACCGAGCTTTGTCGCGTCCCAACGCTTCTCGCCGTTGCTCGCGGTCCGCACCGGTGCCCATCCGCTCATGAGCTGGATGTTCTCTCCGATGGCCTTGATGACCTGTCCGCTCACGTGGCCGGCTTCCGGGCTGGCCAGCCACGCGACCACCGGTGAGGCGAGTGACGGGTCGAAAGGATCGAAGTCGTCCTCTCCGCGCTCGTCGGGCTCCACGACCTCCGCCTCCGCCATCGAGGTCGCCGAGATGCGGGTGATGCCGCCGGGGCCGATGCAGTTCGCGGTGACGCCGATGCCGGCGAGCTCGAGACTCATGCTGAGGGTCATCCCAACGATGGCCGCCTTGGCCGCCGCGTAGTTGGTCTGCCCGAAGTTTCCGGAGAGCCCGGCGCCCGAGGTGGTGTTGATGATGCGTCCGTAGGTCCTGCCGTCGCCGGCCTTGGCCGCGGCGCGCCAGCGCGCGGAGGCCTCCTGACTGAGCAGCCAGGTGCCACGGGCGTGCACTCTCATGACCAGGTCGAAGTCAAGGGTCGACATGTTCCAGATGGCCTTGTCGCGCACGATGCCAGCGTTGTTGACGAGAATGTCGAGCTGCCCGTACTCCTCGTACGCCTGGCCGACCAGTGCCCGCGCAGCCTCCTCGTCCCCCACGTCGGCGAAGTTGGCGCTGGCTCGGCCACCCCGCGATCGGATGATGTCGACGACGACCTCGGCATCGCGCCCCGCTCCGTCTCCCGATGCGCTGGAGCCCAGGTCGTTGACGATGACGGTGGCGCCATGCTTGGCCAGCTCCAGGGCGTGGCCACGACCGATGCCGTGCCCCGCGCCCGTGACGACGGCCACCTTGCCGTCGAGCAGTCTGGTCATGAGGTCTCCTTGAGGGTGCGCGATGTGGTGGGCTGGAACTGCACGATGGTCGTGTCCTCGTCGAGGTCCGCGAAGACGGCCTCGACGCTCATGCCGATCCGGAGGTCGGCGGGGGCGCAGCCGACGATGCGGGTGACCACTCGCGGCCCTTCGTCGAGATCGACGACCGCAGCGACGTAGGGGACCTGCTCGTCGAAGGGGGGCAGGTCGTTGAGGTGGACCGTCGAATGGGTGTAGAGGGTCCCGCGGCCGCTGGCATCCTCCAGCACGACGTCGGTGCTCCAGCACACGACGCACATGGGCCGGGGGTAGTGGTGCGCCACGCCGCACGTGCGGCAGCGCGCAATGACCAGTCGGTGCTGCTTCGCCGCGGCCCAGGCTGCGGTGTTCTCACCCTCGATGGTGGGTAGGTCGCTCCTGCTCGTCATCATCGTCCCTCGAACGTGGGTGTGCGTCGCTCCATGAACGCGGTCACGCCCTCGGTGGAGTCCCGGGCCCCGGACTGCAGCTCCTGAGCCATCGCTTCCAGGGCGAAGGAAGCAGACCGGTCGCCGTCCAGGGATCGGTTGAAGAGCCGCTTGGTGAACGCGAGGGCCGTGGTCGGGGCCGCGGCCAGCTGCGTCGCTAGCGCCTGGGCCGTCGCTGCGAGGTCGGCTGCAGGCACCACCCTGTTGACCAGTCCGAGGGCTGCCGCATCCGCGGCGGACAGCTTGCTGCCGAGCAGGGCGAGCTCCTTGGCGCGCTGCATGCCGATGAGCCGTGGCAGCAGATAGGCGCCCCCGGCGTCCACGACCATACCCCGGAGCGCGAACGACTCGATGAAGGTCGCATCCTCCGACGCGACCACCAGATCGCTGGCGTAGGCGATATGAGCGCCCAGACCCGCCGCCGTTCCCTGGACCACGGTGAGGATCGGCTTGTCGCAGTCGAGGATCGCCGCGACCAGCCGTTGCGCTCCCTGCATGATGAGCCGCGCTCCCGCACCCGTCAGTCGTGGCCCGGCCTTCATGCCACCGATCCGCTCCACATCTGCCCCAGAGCAGAAGTGACGACCGGTGCTGGCGATCACGACGACGCGCACGTCGGCCCTGTCGCCGGCCTCCTCGAGCAGCGAGATGAGGTGCTTGCGTTGCTCCGGCGCGATCGCGTTGGCAGCGTCGGGGCGGTTGAGCGTGATGCGACCGATCCCGCCTTCCACGGACCATAGGACGGGTGTTTCGTCGGCGACAGGTCGCGCGGCGTCGGGCACTGGGCTCATGTGGACCTCACGGATGGGTGGGATGTCCTGTCCCCCGAGGAGGAGGATGAGATCAGGGTACGCCTGACAGGGCGTGCTGTCATCTGTTGACAGTTCCCGGCGTCAACAGTTGACGATATGCTGACGTGGATGGCCCGAACGGTCGGGCCGGGCGAGAGGGCCTCATGCTGAACACCCCCGGCGTCACCCCGATCGGAGGGGCACGCAACACCTACAGCTCCTTGGCCGAGGGCGCGATCCGAGCCATGATCACGGACGGTCGCCTTGCGCCCGGGACACGGGTCAACGAGGTCGAGCTTGCCGAGTCCCTCCGGATCAGCCGTGGGCCCTTGCGCGAGGCGATCCAACGGCTCGCGACCCAGGGCCTTCTGACGACGCGAAGTCACCATGGCTCGTACGTCGCCTCGATCAGCGCCCCCGAGCTCGCCGATCTGTACGACCTCCGCACGGCGTTGGAGACGCATGCGGTCCGCACCATCGGTCACGCCGGATCCGCGCAGGTCGCAGGAGCGGTCGCCGATCTGTTGACGGAGACGGAGACGTTGCTGGCGGCCGCACAGGTGTCCGGCGACGCCTACCAGCTCGACTTCCACCACGCGCTCGTCCGGCTCGCCGGCAACGCCGCCATCACCCGCGTCCATGACGACGTCCTGCAGCAGATCGCCCTGGCGCGCTCGCGCGCATCGGGTGAGCAGCTCGTCGTGAGGCACGCGCTCGAGCAGCATGTGCGCGTGCTCGTGCCCTTGGCCGCAGGGGACGGCGATGCCGCCGCTGCCGCGCTCGCCGAGCACCTGACCTCGTCGCGCGACGAGGCAGTCGCCCTCCTCGCCCCTCACGACTGAGTCAGCGCGGGCTCGGCAGCTCGATCAGGCGTCCTAGGAGCCCCGCTCGCGGCCCGAGCAGATGGGTCAGGACCTCGGCGCGCTTCACATAGAGATGTGCGTCGGCCTCGGCCGTGAACCCCATGCCCCCGTGCAGCTGCACGTTGGCCGCGGCGTTCTCGCGAGCCGCCGTCTGGGCCATCAGGAGAGCCGAGACCGCGTGGAGCTCGGCATCGGGGCGGCCCCCTTCGAAGGCTGCTGCCGCGAACGCGGTCTGGCCGGCTGCGGCCTCGGCTCGCAGTGCCATGTCGGCGCAGCGATGCTTGACGGCCTGGTTGACCCCGATGGGGCGGCCGAACTGCTCCCGCACCTTCGCGTGCTGGGTCGATGCGGCAAGGGCGCCTTCCGCCACGCCCGTGAGCACGGCGGCCGTGAGGACCATCGCACGGGCGAAGATGTCGGAGGCTCCCGACGTGACCTCCGTGAGCGGCTCGGCGCCGAACATGGAGACCCTGGCCAGGGTGCTGGCGGGGTCGAGGCTCGGCGCAGGGTCGAGCGCGGCCAGACCCTGGGTGTCGTACAACGCGGCGCGCTCCCGGGCGAGCATGATGACGAGACCCTCGGGCCGGGCGTCGAGGGCGTAGGCCGAGTCGCCGCTCGCAGCGGTGACCATGTCTCCCCTCCGCGCTGGCCCGGGCAGGACCAGGCCGGCCCGGGTCTCGCCAGTCACCAGGGACTGGGCGAGTGACATGTCCCCCGACGCCGCCGCCACGTGGGCGGCAAGGATCGTGGAGACGAATGGGCCGGGGGAGGGAATGCGTCCCACCTCGCGCAGGACGAGGTACTCCTCGACGAGCCCCAGCCCAAGGCCTCCGGCCGGCTCGGGCAGCCCGGCTCCGAGCAGCCCGAGATCAGCGGTCCGGCGCCAGAGCTCGGCAGACACGACCTGCGCGTCGTTCCGTCGGTGGACCAGCTCCGTGCCCAGCTGCTCGCCCAAGAACTCGGCTGCTGCTCTGACCAGCTGGTCCTGGTCATCGGTAGGAATGAGTCGCACGAGCGTCCTCTCAGCGTGGGAGACCGAGTACGCGGTCTCCGATGATGTTGCGTTGCACCTCCGAGGTGCCGCCGCCGATGGTGTAGGAGAAGGACTCCAGGAACCGTCCGGACCAGCCGTCGGGGGCCGACAGGGGGACGAGCTCGAGGCCCCGTGATCCGACGAGGTCCATGGCCAGGCGGGCCACCGACTTCTGCAGCTCGCTGAAGTAGAGCTTGACGATCGATCCCTCCGGACCCGGGACCCCCGTCGCGTCGGTGCGCGAGACCCCGACATAGGTCATGGCCTGGAGGGCCGCCACCTCCGCCCGGGCGGTCGCCAGTCGACGCGCCATCTCGTCGTCGGCCAACGCACTGCCTCGACCGAGCGAGGACGGGAGCTCACGAGCCAGCTCGATGAGCTGCTCGACCGTCGTCGCGAGGCGCACCTGGCCGGCGGTGAATGCGGTGCCGCGCTCGAACGCCAGCGTGGACATGGCCACGCTCCAGCCGTTGCCGAGGCCTCCCACGACATTGGTCAGCGGGATGCGCACCTCGTCGTAGAAGACCTCGCAGAAGTGATGCGCGCCGTCGATGGTCTCGATGGGCCGCACCTCCACCCCGGGAGAGTGCATGTCGCAGATCACCCAGGTGATGCCCTGGTGCTTGGAGCCCGAGTCGTCGGTCCGGACGAGGAGCTCCTGCCAGTCGGCGACGTGAGCGTAGCTGGTCCATACCTTCTGACCAGTGACGACCAGGTCGTCGCCGTCGACCACGGCCCGAGTCCGCAGCGAGGCCAGGTCAGATCCGCTCCCAGGTTCGGAGAAGCCCTGGCACCACAGGACGTCCCCCCGCAGGATCGGCGGAAGGTGCTGAGACTTCTGCTCGTCGGTGGCCCGGGCGATGAGAGTGGGGCCGGCGTGGTTCAGCCCCACGAACCGCGTGTCCATCGCCGGCAGGTCTGCGCGGCCGTACTCCTCGTGCCAGATGAGCTGCTCCAGCAGGGACAGCCCCCGACCGCCATACTCGACCGGCCAGTCGATGCCCGCCCACCCTGCCTCGTGCAGGGTGCGCTGCCAACCGAGGTCGTACTCCCGTGCATCTTCGTCCTCTGGACGGGTGTCCCGGGGTTTGTGCTCCTCGAGCCACGTACGAACCTCCTCGCGGAAGGCGTCCTGGTCGGGGGTGAAGTCGAGGTTCATGAGCTCGCTCCAGGTCGAAGGTTGCGTTTGAGGATCTTTCCCATGGCGTTGCGGGGGAGAGCGTTGATGAGCTCGACCGTCTCGGGAAGCTTGCGCTTGTTGAGGCCCTGCGCCAGCAGCTGCGGCGTCAGCGACTCGAGCGACGGAGGGTTTGCCGGGTCGGCCGGCACGACCACAGCCACGACTCGCTCGCCGGTGATGGGGTCCGCGCGGCCGACGACGGCTGCCTCGGCCACCCCCTCGCAGCGAACGAGGTGCTCCTCCACCTCGCGGGCCGAGATGTTCTCCATGTTGCGGATGATGACGTCCTTCAGCCGCCCGGTGATGGTGACGTACCCATCGACGTCGATGGTGGCGACATCACCAGAGCAGAAGAACCCCAGCTCGTCGAAGGCCGCGGCGTCCAGGGCGGGGTCGACGTATCCCCTCATCAGCTGTGGTGCGCGCACGCGCAGCTCGCCCGGTTCGCCGACGGATGCCAGCCGACCGTCAGCCCCGACGATGCGGATCTGCACGCCGGGGCTGGCGCGCCCGTCGCTCAGGGCAAGGTGGTCGTCGTCGTCCGTTGGGCTTGCCCAGGAGATGTACGGGCATTCGGTCAGGCCGTAGCCGGAGACCGTTCCCACCCCGCCGAGCCCCTCCTTGACCTCTCGGTGCAGGCTCGCGACGCGGGGCGCGCCCCCCATCATGAAGGCCTTCATCTCGGGGAAGAGGCGGCGGTTCGGGTCGGCCTTCTGCTGCGCGATGAGCATCCGGGCAAAGGGCGCTCCCGTTCCGCCGTGGGTCACTCCCGCCGAGGTCAGTGCTCGAGTCGTCGTCTGTGGATCGAAGATGTCGGCGAAGATGAGGCTGCAGCCAACCTGGAGGGCTTGCAGGAGGTGGACGATCCCACCGATGTGGGCGATGGGCGCCAAGGCGGCCAGCCGGTCGGTCGGCACGGGGCGGATCGCGTTGCAGTAGGCGTCCGAGGCCGTCAGGAGCCCCTGGTCGGTGTGCTGGGCACCCTTGGGGTCCGAGGTGGTGCCCGACGTGTAGAACGCCCAGCGGATCTCCGGCTCGGGCGCGGGAGGAGGAAGGGTGGCCGGGTCGCCGTCCGGGAGGTCCCGATCCACCACGAGCACCGCGACGGAGCCGTGATCCGTCGCCAGGCTGCGTGCCATGTCCAGGTGGCCGAACCCCCGGTACTCCACGGGCACGATGATCACCTGGGACCGCAGCTGTCCGCAGATGAAGCGGACCTCTTTGTCGCGCAGCATCATGATGAGCGGATTCTGCACCGCGCCGATCCGGCTGAGGGCCAGGGTGAGGACGGCCGTCTCCAGCCAGGTGGGGAGCTGCCAGGAGACGATGGACCCCCGAGAGATGCCCAGCTCGTGCAGGCCTGCCGCCGCGCGCTCCGCCTTGAGGAGCAGCTCCTCGAAGGTCAACCGTCGGTCGTGCTCGTCGACGGCGAAGACGTCCTCGGGGGTGGCCCGAGCCCGCTGGACCGCGAGGTCCCAGAGACTGTTCGCCTGGATGCCGAGCCGAGGCTCGGTCGACGTCCCCAGGGCTGAGAGCGTGATGTCAGCGTCTGCCATGTCAGCCTCCGGGGCGTCGGTCACGAGGGATCAAGCTTGCGTCTGCGAAAGCCATCCACCACGCATGCTGCCCCGGCGGCCGTCATCTGTCAACAGTCGACAAACTCTGCTAGAGTCGCCGACGACCCGCTCCGATCAGGACGACCAAGCAGGAGCTGGTCCACAGGGAGAGGGGCAGGACATGACCAACGTGGGGTCTCTCCTCACCACGGCGGCGGTTCACCATGGCGAGCACGTGGCGCTGCGGTTCGGCTCGCAGCGCTGGTCCTTCGCCGAGCTGGACGCCCGGGTGGATGCACTCGCCGCGGGGCTGCGGGAGCTCGGCGTCCAGCCGGGCGACCGGGTCGCCTGCCTGTCGTGGAACCGGCCCGAGGTCATCGAGACGATGTTCGCCGTGTTCAAGCTCGGCTTGGTCCTGGTGCCCCTCAACCCCCGTTACACGGCGGGGGAGGTGGCCTATCACCTCCAGGACTCGCAGGCTGCGGTCCTCGTGCACGGTCCGGGTTTTGCGACGGTGGTCATCGAGGCGGTGCGCCAGTCGACAAGCGTGCGGCACGTCCTCGCGGTGGGCGGCGAGACGGCCGACCCTTCCGCCGGCGACCCGGCCGACCCTGGCCGCATGCTGGACTACGAGCGCGAGATCGCTCGCCACGCAGGGGCGGTCCAGGAGGCGGCGGACGTCGCCGACGACGACTGCTGCTGGCTCTTCTACACCTCGGGCACCACCGGTCGGCCCAAGGGCGCGATGCTGACGCACGGCAACCTGCTCTTCGCCGTCGTGGGCTGGGTGGCGGACCTCACCCCCCTGACGCCGGACAGCGTGGTGCTGCACGTGGCGCCGCTGAGCCACGGCGCCGGGTTCCACGCCCTGGTGGCCGTCGCCAAGGCCGCCACCCAGGTCATCCCGGCACCCGAGACCGTGACCGCGGCCGAGACACTGGAACTCCTCGTCGAGCATCGCGTGACGGACACCTGGATGGTGCCGACCCAGATCACTCGGATGGTCGCAGAGATCGATGCGCGCCGGGTGAGCGGCCAGCCGCCGGACCTGAGCTGCCTGCGGTCGATCGTGTATGGCGGCGCGCCCTTCCACGTCGAGGACCTCAGAGCGGCGATCAGCTCGCTCGGGCCCGTCCTCGTCCAGCTGTACGGACAGGGAGAGACTCCGATGACCGCCACGTTCCTGTCCCATGCAGAGCACCGACTCACCGGGCCGGAGTCGTCCCGCCTCGGGTCGGCGGGCCACGCTCGGACCGGCATGCAGGTGCGGGTCGTCGACGCCGCCGGCCGGCAGGTGCCCGACGGCGCCAGAGGTGAGATCGTCGTGCGTGGCCCAGCCGTGATGAAGGGCTATTGGGGCCGGCCCGAGGAGACCGCTGACACCCTGCGAGGCGGCTGGCTGCACACCGGTGACGTCGGCACCTTCCAGCGCGGCTACCTGTACGTCCTCGATCGCTTGAAGGATCTGATCATCAGCGGCGGCTCCAACGTGTACGCCCGGGAGGTCGAAGAGGTCCTGCTCGAGCACCCGGTCGTCCACGAGGTCGCCGTCGTCGGCATCCCCGACCGGGACTGGGGCGAACGCGTGGTGGCGGTCGTCGTGCCCGTGGGCGGATCCACCGTGAGCGTCGGCGCGCTCCAGGAGCATGTCCGGTCCCGTCTGGCGTCCTACAAGCGGCCGAAGGACTACGTCAGCGTCGACAGCCTTCCCCGAAGCGGCTACGGCAAGGTCCTCAAGCGGGACCTCCGGGAGCGGCTGACCGCTGATCGTCCGATCGATGTCCACTCCCCGGAGGAATCGTGAACCGCAGAGTCGCCGTGGCCGGTGTGGCCCTCTCCGACGTCGGCAGGGTCGACGACCTGTCTCCTTGGGCGCTCGTCGCCCAGAGCAGCCAGCGAGCACTGGCCGACGCAGGGCTGCAGCCCGCAGACATCGACGGCGTAGCGTCGACCTCTCTCGGCATGCTCCCCCCGGCCGACGTGGCCGAGTACCTCGGCCTGCGGCCCCGCTGGTTGGACTCCACCGCCGTCGGGGGTGCCTCGTGGGAGGTCATGGCTGCCCATGCCGCCGACGCGATCTCGGCCGGGCACGCTGACGTCGTCCTGCTCACCTACGGCTCCACGGCCCGGGCGGACATCCGCAAGCGGCTGCGCACGGCCAGCCTGGCCTGGGGAACCCGCGGGCCGGTCCAGTGGGAGGCGCCGTACGGTCACACGATCATCTCCAAGTACGCCATGGCCGCCCGCCGCCACATGCACGAGTACGGCACGACCATCGAGCAGCTCGCAGACGTCGCGGTGTCTGCACGCTTCAACGCGGCCGACAACCCGGAGGCCATGTTCCGGGACCCGATCACGGTGGAGGATGTCCTCGCCGGTCCGATGATCGCGGACCCCTTCACCAAGCTCCAGTGCTGCATCCGCTCGGACGGTGGCGCCGCCGTCGTCCTCGTCGCGGAGGATCGGGTCCCAGACCTCAAGCACGAGCCGGTCTGGATCCTTGGGTCAGGTGAGGCGACGAGCCACGTGTCGATGTCGCAGTGGGACGACTTCACCGTGGGTCCGGCGACCATCGCCGGCAAGCGCGCCTTCGAGCGCGCGGGCGTCACCCCTCAGGACATCGACGTGGCGCAGCTGTATGACGCCTTCACCTACATGCTTCTGCTGACTCTCGAGGACCTGGGGTTCTGCGAGCGTGGTGGAGGAGGAGCATTCGTCGAGTCGGGCGCGCTGCGTCTGGGCGGGAGTCTCCCCACCAACACCGATGGTGGCGGGCTGTCGGCCTGCCACCCCGGCCAGCGCGGGCTCTTCCTCATCGTCGAGGCGGTTCGGCAGCTTCGTGGTCAGGCCGGGCCGCGCCAGGTGAACGACGCGCGTCTGGCCTGCGTCAGCGGTACCGGCGGCTGGTTCTGCACGAACGGGACCATGATCCTGGGTACCGAGTAGGCGATCGTCGTGTGCATCCCCACCCCGACACCAGGCCCTCCGCTCACGTTCGGCGAGGCCATGCGGGCTGCCGTGAGGGAGCACGGTGATCAGCAGGCCTACGTCGAGGGTGCGCGCACCCTGACCTTCGCGGAGTGGGACCGAGCGGCCGCCGGGGTGGCCGAGCGGCTCGCCGGGCGGGGCGTCCGGCCCGGCGAGGTCGTCGCCCTTCTCCTGCCTTCAGGGATCGACTTCGCGATCGCGTATGCCGCAGTGCTCAGGCTCGGCGCGGTGGTCACCGCCGTCAACACCCGGCTGGGCGCGCACGAGGTCGGCGCGATCCTGCGCGCAAGCTCGCCGGCGCTCGTCGTGCGCGACGACACCGTGCCCTGGCCGGCGATCGACCCGGGCACGAGGGTGATTGGCCATGACGACATCGACTGGGCGGCAGCCCCGACGCGCGAGCCGGGGCCGGCGTCGACATCGCGACCGGACGACGCGGCCGTCATCATCTGGACGAGCGGGACGACGGGGGTCCCCAAGGGGGCGTGGTACGACCACCGTGGCCTGGCCGCGGCGGTGGCCTCGGCAGGCGCCATCGGGGGTCGGCGTGAGCGCCGACTGTTCAGCACCCCCTTCGCGCACGCTGGATACCTCGCCAAGGTGGTCGAACAGCTCGTCAGCGGCTCGACCCTGGTCGTCAGTCCCCAACCGTGGAGCGTGCAGGACATGGCACGGCTCCTGGTCGACGAGCGCATCGACCTCGCGGGCGGGGTGCCGACCCAGTGGGCCAAGCTGCTGACGGTGCCCGGCCTGGACCGGGCGGTCCTCCCGCACCTGCGTGTCGGTGTCGCCGCCACGGCTCCGGCCTCGCCCGAGCTCGTCGAGGCGGTTCGTGAGCGGCTGGGGTGCTCGCTCGTGGTCCGCTACGCGATGACCGAGGCGCCCAGCATCACCGGTACCGATCCGGCCGACCCGCCGGCGGTGCAGAGCCGGACCGTGGGGCGCCCCCAGGCGGGCATGGCGGTGCGGATCGTCGACGCGGACGACGTCGAGGTGGGTGGTGGCGAGACGGGTCACGTCCAGGTCCGGGGTGCCTGTGTGATGCGCGGGTACTGGCAGGCTCCCGCCTTGACGGAGGCCGCCTTCTGCGGCGACTGGCTCCGAACGGGCGACCTCGGCTGGATCGGCCACGGTGGCAACCTGGTCCTCGTCGGCCGCAGCAAGGAGATGTATATCCGTGGCGGCTACAACGTCTACCCGCTCGAGGTCGAGCACGAGCTGGCCGACCATCCCAAGGTGGCGAGGGTGGCGGTCATCGGCGTGGAGACGCCGGTGCTCGGCGAGCGGGGCATGGCCTGGGTCGTCCCCACTGATCCGGATGACCCGCCGACCCTCCGCGAGCTGAGGGAGCACGTCGGTGCCCGGCTCGCGGACTACAAGTCCCCAGACGATCTGCGCCTCGTTCCGGAGCTTCCGGTCACCGCCATGCTCAAGGTCGACAAGACGGCGCTCCAGCGGCTCGGCGACCCCGGGTCGGTCGACGTGCGCGTCGGGGGCGCCCCCACCGCGCCAGGTTCCACACCCCCTGCGCCAGCACCCCCACGAGGAGACTCATGACAACTACCGCACCGACCGACGCGCCATTCGACATGCTCGTCGAGAAGGGCAAGGTGCGCGAGTTCGCCACCGCGACCCTGGCCACCGACCCAGAGCTGCTCTCGGGCGCGGTGTCGCCACCGACCTTCCTGGTGTCCTCGGTGTTCTGGAGCGGAGTCTCGCCCGTGGCCCTCGCGGGGTTCGACCGCAGGCGACTCCTCCACGGTGAGCAGGAGTACCTCTTCCACGGGCCGCCACCAGGAGCAGGTCAGCGACTCACCGGCCGGCACCGCCTCGACAAGACCTACGAGCGCCCGGGCAGACGAGGCGGCACCATGCGATTCGCGGTCGTGGTGACGGAGTTCGTGGACGACAGCGGGAGGCTGGTGGCCGAGCAGCGGATGACCTTGGTGGAGACGGAGCCGATCGGGGAGGACCAGCCATGACCGGACCGATCACGATGGGATCGGGGGCCGAACGAGCCTTCGGACCCATCACGCGCCAGATGCTGGTCCGCTACTCCGGGGCCTCAGGTGACTTCAATCCGATGCACTACGACGACGGCTTCGCGCGCGGAGCCGGGTTTCCCTCGGTGTTCGCCCAGGGGATGCTGACGGCCGGTCTGCTCGGGACCTTCGCCAGCGAGTGGCTGGGTCCGCACAACATCCGTGGCCTCAAGGTTCGCTTCAAGGAACAGGTCTGGCCGGACGACGTCCTCACCTTCGCCGGACGGGTCGTCGCCATGAGCGAGAGCGACGAGGGTCCGCTGGCGACCGTCGAGGTGACCTGCACGCGTCAGACCGGCGCGACGGCGCTGTCCGGCACGGTGCGCTGCATCGTGCCGGAGACGACGGACGGAGCGCCGTGAGCGACTCGTCCTCGGCGTCCAGCAGGCAGGGGGTCACCCGCGAGCGGGTGGGCTGCTACGTCCTGCCCGGTGCTGCTACCGATCCTCGGCGCGGCCTCGACGAGGCTCGCGCCGCCGAGCGGCTGGGCCTGGGGACGGCCTGGCTCGGCGAACGCTACGACACCAAGGACCTCCCGTCCTTGGCCGGAGCCATCGGCCAGGTCACCGACCGGATCCGGATCGGCGCGGCCGTGACCCACCCGGTGCTGCGTCACCCGATGGTGCTCGCCTCGATGGGACAGACCCTCCAGGCGTTGACGGGCGGCCGCTTCGTCATGGGGTTCGGCCGGTCGGCCGCCTGGCGGTGGGCCGCGTACGGGGCCCAGGCTCCGACCCTGCGGGCTCTGGAGGACATCGCCTCGATCCTTCGTCGCCTGTGGGCTGGTGACACGGTCAGCCACGAGGGTCCGCTGGGCAGCTTCCCCCGGTTGCGCCTGGCCCAGCATCTCGAGCTGCCGCCGCCACCGCTCCTCCTCGCGGCCATCGGGCCCAAGACCCTCGACCTCGCCGGGCGGGCCTACGACGGCGTGATCCTGCACCCGCTGCTCACGCCGGAGGGCGTGCGGCGGTCGATCCTGCGGGTGCGCGACGCCGCGGCCGCGGCAGGTCGGGACCCGGACGCGATCCGGTGCGCGGCAACGCTCGTCGTCGCGCCAGACCTGGCCCCGGAGGCGGCCAGGGCGGCGGTGGACGCCCGTGCGGCGGGTTACCTCTCGGTGGCGGGTCTGGGGGACGCCATCGTTGGTGCCAACGGATGGGCGCGGGACGCCCTCGCTGCCTTTCGCGACCAGCCGGCGCTGAGAGATCTCGCCGGGCTGCCGGCCGACAAGAACCTCTCTCGGGACCAGCTCGCGGAGCTGGCCGAGGCGCTCCCGCACCACTGGCTGCCCGATGCGACCGCCGTCGGCTCTGCGGACGCCTGCGTGGCGCGGATCGGCGACTACCTGCTGGCGGGGGCGGACGAGATCATCCTGCACGGCGCCCGGGTCACCGAGCTGGATGCGCTGGTCGGGGCGATCCCGGCGCGACCGTCATGACGCCTGATCGACCGGGGCACGACACGCTCGTCGCGCGACTCACCCCCTGGTTGCTGGACCGACTCGTCGAGGACCACGGTCACGGTGTCGACGAGGTCTCCCTGCACGACGTCGCGCGGCCGGTCGTGGGACAGTCGTCCGACTTGTGGACCTACCGGCTGACCTGGCAGCTGCGCGGCCGGCAGCACGAAGCTCGCCAGGTGGTCCGGCGTGAGCCGGCTCCCGACGGAATCTTCCTGCGGCCGGACGTCCTCCGAGAGGCGGCGATCCTGCGAGGCCTGGCCGGGTCGAGCGTCCCGGTCCCGAGCGTGCGGTGGACGGAGCAGTCGGGTCGCGTGCTCGACCGGCCCTTCTTCGTCATGGACCTGGTGCCGGGTCGAGTGCCCGGCGCCAAACCGTCCATCCACTCCACCGGCTGGCTGACCGGCCTGTCGCCGACGGAGCGCCGGACCTTGTGGGACAACGCCATGGACGCGCTGGTGGGCGTCCACCAGGTGCGATGGGAGGACGACCTGGGGTTCCTCGCCCCAGCCGGGGACGCGACAGGTGCTGGCGCTCACCTGCGTCGGCTCACCGCGTGGTACCGCTGGGCCGCCCGAGAGCGGAGCTTTGCGATACCCGACGTCGCGCTGCGGTGGCTGCAGGACAATGTCTCGCGCGCCGGTGGCGGCCCGGACGCCTTGGTGTGGGGCGACGCGCGCGTGGGCAACATGATCTTCGGACCGGACGGCACCGTCGAGGCGGTCCTGGACTGGGAGGTCGCCAGCATCGGACCACGTGAGATCGACGTGGCCCACTGGCTCGTCTTCGACGAGCTCGCGACCGACGCCATCGGCGTCACGCGGCTCGAGGGTCTCCCAGGCCGGGACGAATCCATCGACACCTACGAGGAGCGCAGCGGTCACGCCCTGGCGAGTCTCGACTTCTTCGAGGTTCAGCAAGCCTTCTTCCTGGCGACGACCCTGATCAGGCAGGCGGACCGGCGCGTCGCCAGGGGCGAGCTGGAACCCGGCACCCGCATGGCGCACGAGAACGCCGCGACCATCCTCCTCGCGCGGCGTCTCGGCCTCGAGGTCCCCGAGCTGTCCGCGGACTACCAGCGCCACCGAGGCGGGTCGTGAGCGCGCAGATCGACGTGGCTCAGCTGCAGCATGCCCGCGGGCAGTGGCCCGCTCATCGCTGTGAGCTCGTCGCAGGAGCGATCACCATCTCGCCGCCCAGGGGGCGCTGGCAGGAGCTCGCCGTGTCCCGCCTGTCGACCCTGCTCGACCGGGCGACGCCCGCCGGTGACGGTCAGGTCCTCGTGGACGCCGAGGTGGTCCTCGGTCCCACCACCGTGGTCCGGCCCGACCTCGTCGTGGTTGGCGGGGGTCACCCGCACGGGCTGCCGGAGCTCGTGGTCGAGGTCCTCGACCGATCCCGACGTGCGGTGGTGACGGCCAACATGCGGGCGTACGCCTCGGCCGGCATACCTGCTGTGTGGTTCGTCGACCCGTTGGCCCCGTCCTTGACGGCGTTCGCGCTGACCACCGATACGTCCGGCGTCGTCGACCTGGTCGAGCGGGCCTCGGCGCGCGGGGACGAGGTGCTCGTCCTCACCGAACCCTTCCGAGTAGCCGTCCGGCCGTCCGGCCTGGGGATCGAGTAGCCGCAGCACACGAGCAAATGTAAACTGTTGACAGTTAGCTCTCACTGCGGGAGGATGCGTTCATCCGCAACCGCGACGGTTCGACCGGAGGTGCCACGTGCAGGCCGATCTCGAGGAACGCCTGATCCCGGTTCCCATGGACGCGTCGGGGGCCGTGGACATCTACTCCGGCGTCGCTCGCATCTCGGGTCGGGTCTGGGCTCGTGAGGTGCGCGTCAAGGGGTCGAAGCCGCGCACGGCGGTCGTGCTCTGCCACCCGACCGCGAACTTCCTCGGGCACTACCTGCTCGATGATCTTGCGCGGTCGGGAGTGGCGGCGGTCGGCATGACCACGAGGTACATCGGCAATGACAGCGCGCTACTCCTGGAGAACTGTGTCCTCGACGTGAGTGCGACCGTGGCCCGGCTGCGGGCGGACTACGACAAGGTGGTGGTCCTCGGCAACTCGGGGGGAGGGGGACTCGCCCCCCTCTACCAGTCGCAGGCCGAGCGGCCCACCATCCGCCAGGCTCCCGGGGGAGGAGGGCCCGACCTCACCACATCCGGCCTGGTGGCGGCCGACGCCCTGATCCTGCTGAACGCCCACCCCAGTCGCGCGTTGCTGCGAGCTGAGTGGATCGACCCGGCCATCGTGGACGAGGCGAAGCCGTTCGTCCGCACACCGTCCCTGGACATGTTCGACCCGGCCAACGGTCCGGCCTACCCGGAGCACTTCATCGCCGCCTACCGTGCGGCCCAGACGGCTCGCGTCGAGCGGATCACCGCGTGGGTCCTGGGCCAGGTCGAGGGTCTGGCGCGTCGTGGGGACGGCCTCACGGACCTGCCCTTCGTCGTGCACGGGACGACCGCCGACCTGAGGTTTCTCGATCCCGCGATCGACCCGAACGACCGTGACCTGGGGGTCACCTTGTGGGGTCCTCCGCAGACGGCGAACTACCTACCCGCGTCGCTGGCCCACTTCACGACGCTTCGTTCATGGCTGAGCCAGTGGAGCCTGGAGCACACCAATGCCGGTGTGCAGAACTTCTCAGAGATCGCGGCGCCGATCCTGGTCGTGCTCGGCACGGCGGACCCGACGGTCATGCCCTCCCACACCAGGCAGATCACCGATGCCATCGTGCACACGGACTGGGAGCGGATCGACGTCCCGGGCGGGACGCACTACTTCGAGGGACGGCCTGATCTCGTGCGCGACGTCGCCAGGTTCATGGCGGACTGGCTGGGGCGCCACGACATGCTCTGACCCGTCGCCTCACCGGGTCGCCGGAGCCCGGTCGAGTGCGCAGGCGACGAAGTCCGACTGGGCTGCGGAGAGCTGGACGCCTCTGCGCGTCAGGATGCTGAAGGGCATCTTCAGGTCCAGGTTGGAGACCGTGAGCTCGGCGAGGCTGCCGCACTCGAGCTCACGTGCGACGCTGGGCCGTGGGAGGCAGCTCAGGAGGACCCCTCCGGCCACCGCGGCCTTGATGAGCGAGATGCTGTCGCTCTCGAGAGTGATGTCGATGGTCTCGAGCAGGCTCAACAAGGCGTAGGTGAACTGGCGGCGGGAGTCGGAGAACCGCGGTTGGAGGCACCATGACTCGCTGGCTAGATCCGTGGCACTGAGCGCTGCCGATGCCGTCAGCCGGTGGCCAGGCGCGCACACGATGGCGAAACGATCGTTGAACCATCGCTGCTGCGCCAACGATCCACGGGCGGTCACCATCTCGATCAGGCCCACGTCCAGGGACATCTCCTCCATCCGCTCGATGACCGCCAAAGAGGGGAGGGCCGCAACGGTCACGTGCACCCGGGGGTGCATGCCCATGAAGGAGAGCAGGACCTCCCCGAGAAGGTGGTCGGCGACAGTGGGGCTCGCGCCGACGAGAAGGGACTCCCGAGCGGAGTCCGCGGCGACCTCTCGGTCGAGCTCGCCGGCGGACGTCAGCATCGATCGGGCTCGCGGCTGGAGCGCGCGGCCCTGCTCGGTGAGCTGGAGCGAACGCCCCTCTCGCCGGAACAGGGTGCGGCCCAACGCCTTATCGAGCGCGTGGATCGCCATGCTGGTCGCGGACTGCGTGAGGTGCAGCTCGTCGGCCGCTCGGGTCACGCTGCCATGGCGAGCCACGGCGTCGAAGACCTCGAGCTGGCGCAAGGTGAACCGCATCCGCCCTCGAATCATCAGGGATGTTGATCTGCTGAATCAATAATATCAGTTGGACTAATGCGTTGCGCGGACCTAGGTTCGAGGGAAGCAGCTGGGCGGGCGCGTCCCGTCGAGGGTCGTCCGAGCAGGAGTGAAGCCCATGGAACTACCGGGGACGTTCGAGCATGTGCGGTACGCCGTGGCCTCCGGTGTGGCCCAGATCGTCCTGGCACGTCCCGAGAGACGCAACGTGCTCGGCGTAGGTCCTGGGTCCAGCCGCACCGAGATCCTCCAGGCGCTGCTCGTGGCAGACCATGATGACGCGGTGGGCTGCATCCTCCTGCATGCCGAGGGGGACGCCTTCTGCGGAGGCGGGGACCTCACCGGCGCGGCCCTGCCCGAGGGGATCGACGGAGACCTCTGGCTCGTCACCCAGGTGGACGACTTCCACGCTCGCGTCCGTGCGGTGAGCAAGCCGGTCGTCGTGGCGGTCCAGGGCAGCTGCTTGGGCGCGGGTCTCGGCATGATCGTCCAGGCCGATCTCGTGCTGGCTGGCGACGATGCCCGCTTCGGCCTGCCCGAGGGCCGGTTCGGACATCCCGGCGGCGCCGAGCTGGCTGCCGTGGTCGGCGCCTCCTGGGCGAAGTTCCTGATCTTCACCGGGGAGACGATCGGCGCCCAGCAGGCGGTGGAGTGCGGTCTTGCTCTCGCCGTGATCCCCCGCGAGATGCTCCTGACAAGGGCTCTAGACCTGGCGCAGCGCATCGCGACGATGCCCCCCACCTCGCTCCGGCTGAACAAGCGCGCCATCGACGCCGCGGTGGAGTCGGCCGGCAGGGCGGCGGGACGTGTCGCGGGGCGCGCGGTCGACGTCCTGACCAAGTCGGCGAGCCACGCAGCCACGGCTCCGGACGGTCGCCGGTTCGAGGACATCGTCACCGCCCAGGGGGTGCGGGGCCTGAGGACCGCGACGGCGCAGCAGGTGCGGGGGAGCTGGTTGGACAGTGTCGCTGGTGACGGTGGAGGGGAGCAGACCTCATGACGACTCCGTTGGACGGCCTACGCATCCTCGACCTGACCAATGTGGTCATGGGCCCCTACGCCACCCAGGTCCTCGCCGACTACGGCGCGGACGTGATCAAGGTCGAGACCCCGGCGGGGGACACGACGCGGCAGATCCCGCCCATGCGCAACCCCGACATGGGCACGACCTTCCTGCACCTGAACCGCAACAAGCGATCCGTGGTGCTGGACCTGCGGGAGCCCGACGGTCGCGACGCCTTCCTGACGCTCGCCGACTCGTGCGACGCCTTCATCAGCAACGTCCGTCCCGCTGGCCTCGCCCGCCTGGGGATCGACTACGCCACGCTGTCAGCCCGGAACGCCCGCTTGATCTGGGTGGGGCTCACCGGGTTCGGGGAGGACGGACCGTACGCCGGCCGGCCGGCATACGACGATCTCATCCAGTCGCTCACCGCGGTGCCCGACATGCTCGTTCGCACCGGGTCCGACCACCCGCACTTCGTGCCCCTGGCCTTCAACGACCGTGCCGTGGGGCTGCACGCCGCCGTCGCCCTGCTCGCCGCCGTGCACCAGCGCGCCTCGACGGGGGTCGGCCAGCAGATCGACATCCCCATGTACGAGACGATGGCGCAGTTCACCCTGGGCGATCACATGGGTGGTCATACCTTCGAGCCGCCGATCGGGCCGCCCGGCTACCAACGGACGCTCAACCCGGCTCGGCACCCCTATCGGACCCTGGACGGCTACATCACGGCGATCGTGTACACCGACGCACACTGGCGCTCCTTCTTCGACCTCGTGGGCCGTTCCGAGGAGTTCTCGACGGACCCCAGGGTGGCGACCCTGCGCAGCCGCACCGAGCACTCCGAGGCGCTCTACCGCGAGGTGGGGGAGGCGGTGGCGACGGGCACGACGCAGGAGTGGCTCGCCCGGTTCGACGCGGCGGACATCCCGGCTGCTCCGGTCCACAGCCTGGAGTCGGCCATCTACGACGAGCACCTGGAGAGGGTCGGCTTCTTCCGTCTGGCCGAGCATCCCACCGAGGGTCTGGTGCGTGAGATGGCCATCCCGAGCCGCTGGCCCGACGTGAGCTTCCCGGCCCCGCGACCGGCCCCCTCGCTGGGGCAGCACACGGTCGAGGTGCTGCGCGAGGCGGGTGTCTCGTCCGAGGTCATCGCCCGGCTGGAGAGTCCCGCGGCGTCGGCGGAGCACTGCTCATGACGACCGACGTCCGCACCAGTCCTCCCGTCCTCGTCGTCGGCGCCGGTCCTGTCGGCCTGGCCCTGGCCCTGGACCTCGCCCAGCGAGGGGTCCGATCCGTCGTCCTCGAGCGGGGGACGGCCCAGTCCGCGCTGATGCCGGCCAAGGCGGGAACCCTCAACGAGCGAACCATGGAGCTGATGCGCCGGTGGGGACTGCGAGACCAGATCGTCGGCTGGGGTTGTGACGACGAGTACCCCAGAGACACGGTCTACCTCACCAGCCTCGTCGGCGGCCACCTCGTGGGGCGCTCGGCGATGCCCTCGGCCGCCGAACGCTGCGAGTCGCCCGGCAGCCCTGAGATCCTGCGCAAGTGCCCGCAGTTCGTCCTGGACCCCCTGCTGGCGGCGGCAGCGACGGCCACCGGTCTGGTCGACCTGCGTCACGAGACCCGCTTGGTCGACGTGGTCGACCTGGGTGACCACGTCGTGGCCGAGGTGGTGGATGGTGACGGACGCCACGAGCGCCTTCGGGCTGACTACCTCGTCGGCTGCGACGGGGCCGGCAGCACGGTTCGTCGGCTGATGCACATCCCCTTCGAGGGACGCACGCTGGACCACTCCGTGACCGTCGTCGTCGAGATCGACGAGCTCGAGCGCCACCACTCTCATGGCAAGGCCGAACGATTTCTCTTCCTGGGCCCAGACGGCGCGTGGTCCAACGCGACGTCGATGGACTACGACCGGATCTGGAGGTTCACGCTGCTGGGCTTCTCCGAGGCGCCGGACCTGGACACGATCGATGCAGCAGCCCAGGTGCGTCGGGCGCTCGGGAGCGACGAGATCCCGTTCCGCATCCTCGGGGTGGTGCCCTGGCGCCGGAGCCAGTGCGCTGCCAGGACCTTCGACCACGGGCGGGTCCTGCTCGCCGGCGACGCTGCCCACACCACATCCCCCACCGGCGGTCACGGCCTCAACACAGGCCTCGGCGACGTCTCCGACCTCGGTTGGATGCTGGCTGCCTGCCTCGAGGGATGGGGTGGTCCCGGGCTCCTGCACGCCTACACGCAGGAGCGGCGGCCGGTCGCCGTTCGCAACAGCACGCTGTCGAGCAGGAACTACGAGCAGTGGGTCGAGCCGCTCGACTACTCGCAGATCCTGGCATCGGGAGCCGAGGCCGATGCAGCCCGCCGCACCGTGGGGGACCGGCTCGTGACCTCCCTGCACGGCGAGTTCAACTCTCAGGGGGTCGGCCTCGGCTTCCGCTACGAGGGGTCGCCCATCGTCGTGCCGGACGGCACACCCGAACCTCCGGACGAGGTGAGCACGTTCGTCTCCACCGACCGCCCCGGTCACCGGGCCCCCCATGCTTACCTCGAGGACGGCCGGTCGACCCTGGACCTGTTCGGCGAGGGTTTCGTGCTGCTCAGGCTGGGGCCCAGGCCGCCCGACGCCAGGGCACTCGTCGTGGCCGCGGCCTCCGGGGGAGTGCCTCTGACGGTCATCCACATCGATGAACCGAGTGTCGCGAGGGCCTACTCGCGCGCGCTGGTTCTCGTGCGCCCGGATGGCCACGTCGCGTGGCGCGGTGACGTGGCGCCCGACCTCGACGACGCCGCCGCCATCATCGACACGGTGCGCGGCGCGCGTGTCGATGACCGTCGCCCCAGCACCACTCAGCCTCTCTCACGTCCCACCAAGGAGCATGCATGAACAGCACCGAGCCTGCACGACGCTGGCCCGCCTATGTGATCCGCGAGCCTGGCCCGGCCGCGCTCGTGGAGCTGACCGAGGCCGACCTCCCCCCGGGCGACGTCACCGTGGAGATCAGCCACTCGTCGTTGAACTTCAAGGACGGGCTGGCGGTGACCGGCAAGGGCCGGATCGCGCGCCGCCTCCCCATGGTGTGCGGCATCGACCTGGCGGGCACCGTGGCGGCCTCCGACAGTCCCGACTGGTCGGTCGGTGACGACGTGATCGTCACCGGGCACGGTCTCTCGGAGACGGAGCAGGGGGCCTACACCGCTCGTCAGCGGGTGCAGTCCGGATGGCTCGTGCGTCGTCCCGAGACGCTCACGGCCGAGCAGGCGATGGGGATCGGGACGGCGGGCCTGACGGCGATGATGTGCATCCTGCGGCTGGAGGAGGCCGGGGTGGTGCCAGGAGGCGGACCCGTGGTGGTCACCGGAGCGGGGGGTGGTGTCGGGAGCGTGGCCGTCGCCATCCTAGCCAAGCTGGGCTACGAGGTCGAGGCCGTGACCGGCCGCAGCGAGACCCATGACTACCTGAGTGCCCTCGGTGCTGCGGCCATCGTGGACCGGGCCCAGCTCGCCGAGCCCGGCAAACCCCTGCAGGCGGAGCGGTGGGCGGCGGCGGTGGACACGGTCGCGGGAGTGACCCTGGCCAACGTCCTGAGCCAGATCCGCTATGGCGGGTCGGTGGCGGCGTGCGGCCTCGCCAGCGGCAACGACCTGCCCACGACGATCCTGCCCTTCATCCTGCGCGGCGTGAACCTCCTCGGTGTCGACTCGGTCATGGCCCCCATGCCCGTGCGGATCGAAGCTTGGCGACGTCTCGGGACCGACCTGCCGGCACCCGCGCTGGCCGAGATCTCCCGCGTGGAGCCCTTCTCCGCCGTCCCCGCCCTGGCCGAGGACATCCTCGCCGGCCGAATTCGTGGCCGGGTCGTCATCGATATCGCCGCCGAGTCCGGCACGACCGACTCCTCCACTGACTGATCCACCGGCCCCACCAACGATCCATCCACGAGCAAGGAGAGACCCATGAGCACCCATACCTCGGTCGCCACCTCGGCACCAGCCCTCGTGCCCACCACCCCGACGATGTTGAACCACCTGGCGTACGTGACGCCGTGCGCCGAGGACACCGTCGACTTCTACACCCGGGTGATGCAGATGGACTTCGTGCAGGCCGTCATGGACGACCGCGTGCCCTCCACCGGCGAGCCCTTCCCCTACTTCCACATCTTCTTCCGGATGCGGGACGGGTCGACGCTGGCCTTCTTCGAGGCCCCCGAGCTGCCGCCGCGGGCCAAGCCGAGCCACCCGGCGTACGACACCTTCGACCACCTGGCGCTGCACACCGAGTCGGTCGAGGACGTCGACCGCTGGCACGCGCACATCACGGCCCAGGGCATCGACGTCGTCGGGCCGGTCAACCACGGCATCATCTACAGCATCTACTTCTACGACCCGATCAACGGGATCCGGCTCGAGATCACCACACCGCTCGACCCCGACTGGAACAACCAGGGGGCGGAAGCAGCCGTGGCGCTGAAGCGGTGGGTGGACGCCAAGGACCGGGCTCGGGCCAAGGGCACCTCGGTGCTCGACGAGATCGAGCTCAAGCACCGGATCACGACCGCCCTGGAGTCGGACTCGTGACCGGGGGGACTGGCCGTTGCCCGGTCGCTCATGACGTCGACCTGATGGACCCCGACTTCCTCAGCGTCCCTTTCGACTACCTGACGCAGCAACGGCGCGAGACCCCGGTGTTCTACGTCCCCGAGGTCGATCTCTACTTCGTCACCAGGTACTCGGATGCCGAGCGAGTCTTTCTCACGCGGGGTACGTACAGCGCCGGGAATGCCTCCTCTCCCATCTGGCAGCCGTGCGAGGCGGCCAAGGAAGTCATGCGCGCGATACCGCTCGTGCCGACCTTGAACAACGCTGACCCCCCTCGCCACGGCTTCATGCGCAAGGCCGTCCTCAAGGGGTTGACGCCGCGCAGGGTCGCTGCCATGGAACCCGTTCTGCGCTCGATCACCGAGGAGCTCGTCGCCGCGCTCTCCACGGAGCCCGTCGCTGACCTCATGAGTGGGCTGGCCGTTCCTCTGCCGGGATATGCCGGCTTCTCCCTGCTGGGTTTCCCCGAGCAGGACTGGGACATGGTCAAGGGATGGTGCCGGGGTCGGGTCCAGCTCACCTATGGTCGGCTCCCGGAGGACGAGCAGGTCGCCGTCGCCCGGACCAACCTGGCGTTCTGGACCTACTGCGAGGACCACGTGTCTTTGCGGGAGCGACAGCCCGGTGACGACATGACGACCGAGCTCCTGGCGTATGCCGCCGGCCGTCCGGACGAGGAGATGTCGCGCCTGGACGTGGTCCGCATCGTCTATGCGCTCGCTCTCGCCGGTCATGACAGCACGACCGCCGCCATTGGTGGTGGCATGCGGTACCTGCTGGGTCACCAGGACCAGTGGGCGGCCCTTGTCGGCGATCCCGACCTGATTCCAGGCGCGGTCGAGGAGATGCTGCGCTACGACCCGCCCATCCTCGGACACCGCCGGATCGCCCTCGAGGATGTCGAGATCGGCGGGGTGACCATTCCCGCCGGGTCGGGCATCATGCTCACCCTGGCTTCCGCGCACCGCGACGAGGCACGCTTTCCCGACCCGGACGTGTTCGACGTCACCCGGGAGGACGCCAGGGCCCATCTCTCCTTCGGCAAGGGCGTGCATCTGTGCCTCGGTGCGCCGCTCGCGCGTCTCGAGATGAAGGTCATGCTCGAAGTGCTGGTCTCGCGCCTGCCGAGGCTGCGGCTGGTCGAGGACCAGGCGTTCGCCATCGTGCCGAACCTGGTGTTCCGCAACCTGGAGCAGCTGCTGGTCTCGCCTCAGGGCGACGCTGAGCTCGCCGAGGCGCGTCATGGGTGAACGCCTCTCATCCCAGGGCGCGGACTTCCGCCGCACCGAGCGGGAGGGGGTCCTCACGGTCACCTTCACCAGGGATGCCAAGCTCAACGCGGTCAGCCAGGAGATGGTCGACGCGCTTCGATCGGCTGCAGTGGACCTCGGAGATCGCGACGACCTTCGGGCGCTCCTCATCAGGGCAGAGGGCAGGTTCTTCTCCGCAGGCATGGACATCGGCGAGACGATGGCGGGCCGCGACGACACCGATGGGCGCGACACCCGTCGGCTTCGTCGTAGCTATCGCCGGCTTCATCTGCTCTTCGACGAGCTGGAGGCGATCGAGAAGCCTGTCGTCGTCGCCGTCCAGGGTCCGTGCTGGGGGGTGGGGCTCGAGCTGAGCTCGTCCTGCGACTTCCGTCTGGCCACACCTCGGGCGACCTTCGCGTTGCCCGAGGTGCCCAACCTCGGCGTCATCCCTGGGTCGGGGGGGATCAGTCGGGTGACCCGACTGATCGGCCCTCACTGGGCCAAGTGGCTGACCATGGCCGGTGAGGTCGTCGACGCCGACCGGGCTCTGGCCATCGGCCTGGTTCACGCCGTCCACCCGAAGGATTCCTTCGACGAGGAGGTCGACGCGTTCATGCGCAAGCTCGTCGACCTCCCCGGCGATGCTGTCGGGCTGGCCAAGCTCGCGGTGGATACGGCGGCGTCGGTCGACCGCGGGACCGCTCGTGACTTCGACCGGGTAGCGAACACCGTCCTGCTCCTCTCCGAGGACCACAAGGCTCGCGTACGAGCCTTCGAGGAGCGACAGCACCGCGCCTGAGGCCCCTGCCAACCGCGCTTCAACCTGACGCTGGCGGGTCAAGGAGTCGTCAAAAATCTGACGTCGCCTTGGCGCTCACCCGAGCCTATGTCCGCACGACGAACACGTACTTGCGTGACGAGAAGTGGCAGAAGGACACGGGGTTCATGAACAAGCTGAGTGAACGACTGAAGACTCCTGTCGACGTGCTCAGGGCCGTCCCCGGGCAGGTGTACAACTGGGATATTCCTGTCGGTGCTGCCACCAGGCTCGAAGAGCTGTACATCGAGACCAAGACCCTCAAGGCCAAGCGCCCGATGCCCGAGTCCACGTTCGTGGACCGCTCGTTCGTCGCGACGGTCGTGGGCCAGCCGCGCCCCTGAGGGGAGCGAGGCAGACTCAGCTCTGGGTCACGAGCGGCCAGACGTGACCACCGGTGGCCAGGACCGCGCGCGTCACCGTGTCCTCGGACTCTGCGACGGTGCCGTACTCATTGGTCCAGGCGAGGATCGGCATCGTCAGCTGGCGCAAGGAGTGCTCCCACGTGGTGCCGATCGCGCCATGCAGCTGGTGGGCCGCCCTGACCACGGCCGAGCCGGCCTGGCCGGCGCAGGATCGAGCCACGGCGATGGATACGGGCAGCCCCTCACCGGTGAAATCGGTCTCGACCGCCTCGTCGAGGGCGGCCCAGGTGGCGGCTCGGGCCAGCGCCGCCTCGGCTGCAGCGTCGGCCAGTCGGTGCTGCACAGCCTGGAACTGCGCCAGGGACCGACCGAACTGAACGCGCTCGCCGACGTGCCGCACGGTGGCCGCGACGGCTGCGTCCATGGCTCCGCACATCTGTATGGCGCGTACGAGGGCGGCCCGATGACGAAGCGCCGCGACGACGTCTGTGGACACGGCGACGGCCGTCGGCCCCGGGGCTCCGGCTCGCACGGTGTCCCGCGGGAGACCTGCGAGGTTGGTCCCCGTCTCGATCTCCACCTCGCCCGGAAGCACGGCCTCCACCGAAGCGCCGTGGTGTGCCTCGGAGTGGATCAGCACGATGTGCTCGGCCTGAGAGGCCCAGGGCACGGCGCGTGCCTCCCCTGACCCGTCGAGCAGGGCCACGGTGGCGATCCCAGGGAGAGGGGGCAGGCTCGCTGACTCGAGTGCCCAGGAGGCCAGCAGGTCGTGCTCGGCCAGGGGCAGGTGTATCCCGTGCGCGGCCGTCCCCTCGTGCAGCGCCGCGGCGTCGTGCCAGGAGCCGCCCGAGCCGCCTCGCGCCTCGGCGCTGGTCAGGAGGGTCAGGCCCAGCCCCTCGAGCAGGTTCCACCGCGTGCGATCGAGGCCGGACACGTCATGGTCGGGTCCTGGTCGATGCTCGCGGAGCACCTCGTCCAGCAGGCCCACCAGCTCTGGATCGGCCTGTCGCGGAATCGAGCTCATCGCAGCCCCAGTCCTCGTGCAATGACGCCCCGAAGGACCTCGTTGGTGCCACCACGCAGGGTGAACCCTGGTCTTTGGAGCAGGCCTGCGCCCAGGAGCGGATCGTCGGGGTCGACACCGCCGGACAGGTGCACCTGCTCGATGAGGTCGCCCTCGAAGGTCGTCCCCAGCACCTTGACGACCGCAGCGGCGGTGTCGGCCTTGTCACCGCGCTCGACGGCCGCGTTCACCGCCATCGACATGTGGTGCAGCCCGCGCAGCCGAGCGAACGATCGGCCGACGGACAGGTCCGCCGACTGCTCCGGGGCTGTCGCGGCACGCGCCACCTGAACCTCGTACAGCGGGAACGCGCAGAGGAAGCGCTCAGGGCCGCTGCGCTCGTAGGCGAGCTCGGAGGTCACCTGGTGCCACCCCGCCCCGATGTCGCCGAGGACCCGTGCGTCCGGGACGAAGACGTCCTCGAGATGAACCTCGTTGAAGTGGTGCTCGCCGGTCATGGAGACGATCGGCCTGACCTGCAGGCCGTCGGAGCCCAGATCGACGATGAGCTGGCTGAGGCCGTGGTGCCGCTGTGCAGGGTCGAGCGGGCTGGTGCGTGCGAGCACGAAGAACGCCTCGGAGGCGTGGGCTCCCGAGGTCCATACCTTGGTGCCCGTGACGCGCCAGCCCCCGTCGACCTGACGGGCTCGGGTGCGGACGCTCGCGAGGTCGGAGCCGGAGTCTGGCTCGCTCATCCCGATCGCGAAGAAGCACTCACCCGCGGCGATCCGCGGGAGGTAGAACCGTTTCTGCTCCTCGCTCCCGAACCGGAGCAGGCTGGGGGCTGCCTGGCGGTCGGCTACCCAGTGGGCGGCGACGGGAGCCCCGGCCGCGAGCAGCTCCTCGGTGACGACGAGCCGTTCCACGAACGTCCGTCCGTGCCCGCCGTACTCCGTGGGGATCGTCATGCCCACCCATCCGCGGGACGCCAGCTGGCGGGAGAACCCAGGATCCCACCCCGTGATCCACGCATCGATCCCTGGACGGAACCGTCCGGCCAACCGCTGCTCGTCGAGGAATCCGCGCACCTCGTGCCGGAGGGCTGTCAGCTCCGCTGTCGCGGAGACACCCGGTGGGACAAGGGTCTGGGTCATGTCATCACTTCCCGGTGAACATCGGCGGGCGTCTGCCCAGCAGCGCGTCCACGGCCTCGGTGTGGTCCGCCGATCGTTGGGCCAGAGGTTGTAGTGCCGCGGCCAGCTCGAGGTGAGCCGCCAGCGTCTGCTGCCCCTGCTCCCGCAGCAGGCGCTTGGCCATCCTCACGGTCGTCGGCGGGTTGGCCGCGATCAGGTCCGCGACGGACCGGGACGTGGCGAGCAGCTCGCTCGAGGGCACCACGCGAGACACCAGACCCCACTCGAGGGCCGTGGAGGCGTCGATCGTGGCGCCGGTGAGGGTCAGCTCCGCGGCCCGGGCGATGCCTATGGCGCGGGGGAGGAGCCACGCGCCTCCGTCGCCGGGGATGAGCCCCACGCGGACGAAGCTCTCGGCGAAGGTCGCGGTCTCGGCGGCGATGCGGACGTCGCACATCAGAGCGAGGTCCAGGCCGGCGCCGATGGCCGGCCCGTTGACCGCGGCGATCAGCGGCACCTCGCACCCGTGCAGAGCGAGCGGGATGCGCTGTATGCCGTGCCGGTAACCGTCTCGAGCATGGCTGAGCGGCCCCCCGAACGGGACCTCGTCGCTACGGACCTGGCTGAGGTTGGCGCCCGCCGAGAAGGCGCTGCCCTCCCCGGTCAGCACCACGGCGCGGACCGCACGGTCAGCGTTGGCCCGATCTGCACAGGCCACCAGGGCGTCGATCATGTCATCGTCGGAGATCGGGTTGCGGATCTGCGGACGGTTGAGCGTCCAGGTCTCGACGTGGCCGTCCCGTTCGACCCGGACCGGCTCGGTCATGGAGCGGGGACCTCGACGACGACAGCGCCGCCCTGGCCGCCCCCCGCGCACATGGCAGCGACGCCGGTGCCGCCCCCCCGGCGACGCAGCTCGTGCGTGAGGGTGGTGATCATGCGAGCACCCGTGGCGGCGACGGGGTGTCCGAGGCTGCAACCGCTGCCGAAGATGTTGACCTTGTCCTCGTCGATGTCCAAGAGGCGGCAGGCGGCGAGAGGGACGGAGGCGAAGGCCTCGTTGATCTCCCAGAGATCGACGTCTGCAACCGTGAGGCCGGCCCGCTCGAGCACCAGGGGAATCACCTCGACGGCACCCATGCCCGTGCGGGCCGGCTCGACCCCGATGGAGGCCCAGGCGCGCACGGTGCCGAGGGGGGTGAGCCCCTGCGCGGCCGCCAGATCGGCGTCCCCCAGGACGATCGCGGCCGCCGCGTCGTTGATGCCGCTGGCGTTGCCCGCCGTCACGCTGAAGCCCTCGATCTCAGGGTGCAGCGGCTTGAGGGTGGCGAGCTTGTCCACCGAGCTGCCACGGCGGGGACCTTCATCGGTGGAGAAGGTGAAGGGGAGTCCGTCTGGGCCCTGGACCTGCACCGGCACGACCTCGTCGCGGAACGTGCCGTTGTCGATCGCCTCGACGGCGCGCTGGTGGGAGCGCGCTGCCCAGGCGTCGACCTCCTCGCGGGACAGACCCACCTCCTGAGCGGTGTTCCACCCCACGTTGATCGAGACGTCGTCGTTGACGTCCTCGGTGTAGGGGAAGGTGGGTGGCATCGCCTGGACCGTGTCCTGCGTGCCAGGCACCCGCCAGGTGAGCTGCGGCATCAGGGAGGTCGACTGCACCCCACCGGCGATGACCACCTTGTCCATGCCGGAGCGGATGCTGCCGGCCGCGTTGGCGATGGCGGTGAGGCTGGCCGCGCAGTGCCTGTTGACGGCCTGGCCCGGCACCTGGGGCATGCCGGCGGCCACGGCGGCGTGGCGAGCCAGGTCCCCGCCGCCATACATCGACTCGGCCAGGACCACGTCGTCCACGTCAGCAGCCGACAGGCCGGAGCGCTCCAGCGCCTCGGTCACGACGAGCTGGGCGAGCGCCTCCGCCGGAGTGTTCACCAGGGAACCCTTGAAGGCCACCCCGATCGGGGTGCGGACAGCGCTGAGGATGACTGCGTCAGGCATGGTCATCGGCTCCTTGGATTCGTGGCGAGTGATTTGACGCTTTCGTCAAGAATGTAGTTGCTGTCGCCCGCCCCGTCAAGGTCGGAGGGGCCCGTCCGTGGTCCCTGACTGCCGCCCGGTCAGAACTCGATGACCACGTGGTCAGAGGTGGGACGGGACTGACAGCCGAGGATGTAGCCGTCGGCGACGTCGGCGGGATCGAGGGTGTCGCAACGAGCCATCTCCACGGAGCCATCGACGAGGGTGCACACGCATGATCCGCACTCGCCCTCGCGGCACGAGTAGGGGACGTCGATGTCGTGAGCCACGAGGAGGTCGACCAGGGACAGGGAGCGGGGCCACCCGAGCGAATGGGTCTGCCCGTCGAGGGAGACGGTCAGGCCAGATGTGTCGACCTCATCGCGAGAGGCGGACGCGCGATCGACCTCGGGCTCGTCGAACGGGTCCCCGCTCAGGGAGGTGAACCGCTCGGTGTGGATGCGGTCGCGAGGCAGCCCGATCTCGTCGAGCGCAGCATGGGCCGTGTCCATGAACGGCTCGGGGCCACAGACGAAGGCGTCGTGGCCACCGTAGGGCTCGAGGAGATCGCGGAGCCCTGCCGCGGTGGGCAGTCCCTGGACGGAGCTGAACCAGTGGATCACGGTAAGTCGATCGGGATGTCGAGCGGTCAGCTCCCGGAGGGAATCAGCGAAGATCACGGAACCCTGGTCGCGATTGGCGTAGAACAGGATCACCGACGCGGTCCCGCGCTCGAGCGCCGTCCGCAGGATCGACATCAGGGGGGTGATTCCGCTTCCCGCGCCGACGAGGAGCAGGTCGTCGTCCACGGAGGCGGGCACGAAGGTGCCGGAGGGCGGCAGCACCTCGATGGTGTCTCCAGGCGTCAGGTTGTCGCACACCCAGTTCGAGCCGAGGCCACCAGGGGTCCGCTTCACCGTCACGGCCAGCTCCTGGTCGTGCGGTGCGCTGGACAACGAGTAGCAGCGGGCCACCGAGCCTGTGCGGCCGCTCGGCAGGCGCAGCGTCAGGAACTGCCCAGCCCGGTGGGTAAACCGCGGGTCGGCGGGTCGGTCGAAGACGAGGCTGACGGCGTCAACGGTCTCGGGGACGACCTGCCGCACGGTCAGCCGGGCAGATCGCGGAGCGGGGCCGCCCTGCGACACCCCCGAGTCGGGATCTGACCGTGTCATGTAGCCACCGCCGGCTCTGCCGCTTCGGGATAGAAGCCGCCGGCCCACGTCCGCAGCTTGCGGAAACCTGCGGCCTCCGAGGGCGAGAGGCCGGGAGGATCCAGGTATCTCTGCGTGTCCCACACGGCGATGTCGTCGGGGAGGGCCAGCTTCGCCTGCCCGAGTCGCTCGTCGCCGTTCCCGTGCTCAGACGAGATCCAGTACGTCCCGAAGATGTCGGAGGTCGTGGCGTCGACGGGGGTGGCGCAGATGGCGATCACGCGGAGCCCGTCCCGGGTGTGCTCGCCGCTGAAGGACGTTCCCAGACCGGACCACACGATCTCGATGGTGCTCGACGTCTCGTCGGGCATGTCAACCGCATCGGCCCACCGACGGCCGAACCCCACCTTGGCGCGCCACTCCTCCGCCTCCTGGGCCTCTCGCAGGACGACGGGGCTGTGGGGCGTGTGGTGGACGAACCGGAAGTGGTGAGGGTCGACGGCGTTCTCCGCGATCACCTGCGGATGGACGTGGATCCCGGGGTGACGCACTCGGGCCGCGTCCGTCAGCGGGTAGTAGTCCGCCGCCTCGAAGATCTGCCCCAGGGTGCTGAATGCCTCGGGTACCTCCCACTGGGGTGGGCGCGACGCCACGTCGTGCCAGACGTAGATGCTGTCGTTGCGCTCGGTGACCGGCCAGCTGCGGACCCGTCGCACACGATTGGGCCTGGCCTCGTAGGGAATCTCGACGTTGCGCCCGTTCCCGTCCCAGACCCAGCCGTGGAAGGGGCACTGGATGCCCTGGTCGACGATACAACCGCGGCTGAGGTTGGCGCCCAGGTGCTGGCAGTGGGCGTCGAGCACGTTCACCCTGCCGTCGCGACCCCGGAAGGCGACCAGCTCGCTGCCGAAGTAGGAGAGCGGCACGATCTGACCGGTGGCTAGGTCCGAGGACCAGGCCACCTGGAACCACCCGGTCGGCTTCATGGCACGTGGCATGCGCGTTCGGACCTGCTTTCGTGACGGGTGCGAGGTGGTGCTGATGCGCGTGAGTTCGGCCCGGTCCGCAGCGGGCGCCAACGGACCGGGCCGAAGTGGTGGGAGAGCTCAGCCGACCCGGGGGAAGTGCAGCATGGTGCGGGCGTTCGTCTCGGTGATCTTCGCGACCTCGTCGTCGGGCACGTCGGCCAAGACCTCGGCAGCGCGCTTGCGGCTGTTCGGCCAGTTCGAGTCGGAGTGCGGGTAGTCGATCTCGAGCATGATCCGGTCGACCCCGACCTTGTGGCGGTTCTCGACGCCGAACTCGTCGTCGATGAAGCAGCCCCAGAAGTGCTTGCGGAAGAGCTCGGACGGCGGTGTGTCGAAGTCGATGTTCTTCATGTAGTAGCGGTGCCGGGACCACACGAAATCAGCACGCTCGAGGATGTAGGGGATCCAGCCGATCCCACCCTCGGCGAGGGAGAACTGCAGCTTCGGATACTTCTGGAGGATGCCGGAGAACATGAGGTCGACCGCCGACCACATCAAGTTGGACGAGAAGAGTGTGATGGCGACGGCGAACGGCGCCTCCGGCAGGGCCATGTTGTTGGTGGCCTCGGTCTTCATGAACGAGAAGCCGGGCACGTAGGCGCTGGAGCCGAAGTGCAAGGAGATGGGCATCTCCGTCTCCGAGCACGCTTCCCACAGCGGGTTCCAGTACGCGTTGTGGAAGCTGGGCAGCCCCAGCGGCACCGGGCTGTCGGGGAAGGTCACCGTGCGACTACCCATGGCGGCGGCGCGACGAACCTCGGCCGCGCACAGCTCGACGTCCCACGTCGGCAGGATCGCCATGGGGATCAGCCGGGCGGGGTCGGTGGCGCACCACTCCTCGACGTTGAAGTCGTTCCAGGCCTTCACGCACTTGAGCGCGAGGTCCTTGTCGGGGGCCCGGTGGAAGACGCCACCGCCGAAACCCGGGAAGGACGGGAAGGCCAAGGTGGCCTCGACCCCGTCGGCATCCATGTCCTTGAGCCGCTCGATCGGGTCGTAGCACCCGGGGATCATGTCCTCGTAGCGGACGGGGTCCATTCCCCACTCCTCGACGGGCTTCCCTGCCACGGCGTTCAGGCCGATGGTGGGTGCGACCAGGCCGTCGTAGTGCCAGAGGTGCTTGCCGTCCTTCTCGACGATCCGCGGCCCCTTCTCCTGGTCGGCCTTGGACAGTCGGTCCTGCCACACCCGAGGGTGCTCGATGAGGTGGTCGTCGACCGAGATGATCTGGTGCTGTTCCTGAAGCGGCATTCGAAGCTCCCTTGCTCCCTGGACGGTGCTCGCTCCTCCGACGATATCCCCAGTTGACGAAACTGTCACCCCAGCGACGTGCGTTTTGTCCGCGAATGGTTCTGGTCAAACGGGGCGACTCACGACTACAGTTCTGACGAGATCGCCAATGTGGTGAGAGGAGCCGACCGCCATGAGCAACACCTTCGACGGACCCATGCCGGAGCGTGAGGACGAGGACGACCACGACCTGCTGACCTATGGGGAGGTCAAGGTCCGCATCCACGAGGAGGTGCGCACTCAGCGCGCCCTGGTCGCAGAGCTCGAGGCGACAGGAGGGGATGCGTCGGGAGCACGGCGTCGCCTGGACGCCTTGGTCGACGCAGCGGAGCGCAACAGTCGCAGCCGCATCAACGACGACAACTTCGAGAAGTTCTTCGGTTACCGGGGCACCCCTCGGCGCAACACCTGACGAGTCGGTCCCAGGCGCACCGTGCGCCGGCTCAGCGTCGGTCAGGTCGACTGCACTCTGAGCGCCTTCTTGTCCACCTTGCCGGTGACCAGGGTCGGCAGGACGTCGGTGAACCTCACGTGCTTGGGCACCTTGTAGCCGGCGAGTCTCGCTCGGACGTGGTCGCGGACCGCGTCCGCCGTGAGTGCGTCGGCCCCCACGTGCGGCACGACGACCGCGCAGACTGCCTCCCCCCAGCGATCGTCAGGCACGCCGATCACCGCGCAGGCGGCCACCTCGGGATGGGACTCGACGGCCCGCTCGACCTCGGGGCAGTAGATGTTCTCGCCGCCGGAGATCACGACATCCTTGATGCGGTCCACGATGTGCAGCATGCCCTCTTCGTCGAACCGACCGACGTCACCGGTCAGGAACCAGCCCTCCCGGACGCGTTCGTCCGTGGTGACCGGGTCTCGCCAGTAGCCGCGGAACATGGCCTCGGTGCGCACGGTGATCTCGCCCGCCTCACCTTGGGCCACGTCGGCGCCGTGGGGCCCCAGGAGACGGACCTCGGACTCTGAGAACGGGATCCCGACGCTGGAGAGTCGGCGGTGGGTCTGGGCGTCCTCCGACGTGGAGTGAAGCTCGCGGGGCAGGCCCGAGGTGATGGTCTCGGTCTGGCCGTAGAGGTTCAGGAATCCCGCCCGGGGCATGGCGGCCATGGCGGCACGCAGGGTGGGCAGGTCCATGGGGGCGGCCGAGTAGACGACCGTGCGGACCGTGGCGAGGTCTGCGGGTGTGGCGCCCGCGTCGAGAACAGCTCGCAGCATGGTCGGAGCCAGGTGCATGACCGTCACTGAACCCTCACGGCACCAGTCGGCATACCGCTCTGGGTCGAAGGCGTCCGTCAGGACGGCCGTGCCGCCGTGAACGTGCAGGCCCAGTGCGATGGCCATGGCGCCGATGTGGAAGAGCGGCATGACGAGCAGCCCGAGATCGTCGCAGCCGCTCCGCATCTGGTGCGCCATCTCCTTGGCCAGCAGCCGGAGCTCTCGGTGCCCCAGGATGCATCCCTTGGGCGTGCCGGTCGTGCCGCTGGTGAAGATGAGGAAGGCGACGTCGTCGGCGGTCGCGGCGAAGGGCAGCTCACGTCCGAGCCCTGGCCGGAGAAAGTCCTCGTATCGCGTGACGCCGACGCCGTCGGGCACCTGCCCGTCGAGGGCCACGACGAGCTCGAGACCGGGCAGCTCAGCGCGGATCCGGGGGAGGAGCGCGAGGTGCTCGGCACCGCAGAAGAGCGCGACAGGGTCTGCGGCACGCAGGGTCTCGACGATCTCCGCGGGGGACAGTCGGTAGTTGACCGTAGCCACCACGATGCCGCTGACGTGCGCCATCGACAGGACCTCGCCGAACTCGATGCTGTTCTTGGCCAGGAGCGCCACCCGATCCTGGTGCCGGACGCCGGCGTCGGCGAGCGCCACGGTCACGGCGGTCGATCGTTCGAGCAGCTCGCGATGGGTGCGGATGCGGGGGCCGTGGACGTATGCCGCGCGGTGCCCGTGGTGCAGAGCGTTGGCGGAGGTGGTGGCTCCGAGGGAGGGTCCGGGCCGACGATCGCACGACATGAGCACTCCGACGTTTGGGTGACGATCCTGTCAACTAACCGTAAGCTGCGCCCTCCCCGGTCGGCAACCGGATCAGGACACGGGTGGCGCCAGGTGCTTGGCAATAGCGTCAGATTCAGATTTACTGGGCACCCCGCCGTATCGATGAACGAGGTGCACCCATGAGCAACGACGCTCAGCAGATCCTGTCCGGCATCAAGGTGATCGAGCTAGCTGCCTGGACCTTCGTCCCCTCGGCCGGCGCCGTGCTCGCCGACTGGGGTGCGGACGTGATCAAGGTCGAACATCCTGAGACGGGTGATCCCCAGCGGGGGCTCATCAACTCCGGCATGGTCACTGGTGCCGGTGATGTCAACCACTTCATCGAGCAGCCCAACCGTGGCAAGCGCAGCGCCGCCATCGACGTCTCGAACCCGGACGGGCTCGAGGTGCTCATGAAGCTCGTCGAGCAGGCCGACGTCTTCGTGACGAACCTCCTCCCGGACAGCCGGAAGCGACTGGGTGTCGACATCGACGACATCCGCGCGCGCAACCCTCGGATCGTCTACGCGCGTGGACACGGATACGGCTCCAAGGGGGAGCAGGCCGACCGGGGCGGCTTCGACCTCGCCGCCTTCTTCTCCAGGGGCGGCATCGCCGACGCCTACACGTCCTCGGACGAGGGCGCGTACCCGCCTGTCCAGCGGCCTGCCTTCGGTGACGTGGTGGCCGGCTTCGCCATCGCGTCGGGCATCGTCGGCGCGTTGTTCAAGCGGGAGCGCACCGGCGAGACGTCCGTCGTCGACGTCTCGCTGCTCAACATGGCGATGTGGCAGCTGGCTCCGGACATCGTCGGCGCAGGGGTCACCGGCCAGAACGTCCCCCGGTTCCAGCTGGACGAGTCGCCGAACCCCGGTGTGGGATTCTTTCCGACGAGCGACGGTCGCCACCTGGTCTTCGTCCTGCTGCAGGCGGACCGCTTCTGGTCCGACTTCTGCACGCGGATGGGCCGCGAGGATCTCATCACCGACGAGCGTTTCACCGACCAGCGCGTGCGGTTCGTCCACCGCAAGGAGTGCATCGCCGAGATCCGCGAGGCCTTCTCTCAGCACCCGCTGGCGTACTGGCAGGAGAAGTACGCAGACTTCGACGGAGTCTGGGACGTCGTTCAGTCGGCGCTGGACATCCACAGCGACCCGCAGGCCCTAGCCAACGGCTACCTCCCACGCATGACGGACAACAACGGCAACGAGTTCGTGGTCGTCGACTCGCCGGTGCAGTTCGACGAACGGCCCAACGCCTCCCGCCCGGCGCCCGACCACGGCGAGCACACGGACCAGATCCTCCAGGAGCTGGGTCTGGACTGGGACCGCATCATCACCTTGAAGACGAGCGGCGCCGTTCTGTGACCGAGCCCTCCAACCGGGGTCCCAAGCCCGAGAGCAGGGACGTCTCCCTGCTCTCGGGCCGCACGGCCGTCATCAGTGGGGCCAGCCGCGGCATCGGGGCGGCCATCGCCGTCGCGCTGGGCGCCCTGGGCGTCAACGTCGTGCTCCTTGCCAGGTCTGGCGCAGGGTCGCCGGGTCGCCTCGAGGGGACCGTGGATGCCGTCGCGGCGGGGATTCGAGCAACGGGCGGCCGCGCGCTCCCGTTCGTCGGGGATCTTCGCGACGACCAGACGATCGATGCCGTGGTGGCCGCCGCCGTCGGCGAGTACGGCGGCCTCGACATCGTCGTGAACAACGCCGCGGCGTTCGACACCACGACCACGGCCGCCATCTCGATGAAGCGCTACGACCTGATCCACGACATCAATGCTCGTGGGGCCTTCGCCCTCACGCGGGCGGCCGTGCCACACCTGACGGCGTCGGAGCACGCGCACGTCCTCACCATCTCACCGCCGTTGACGCTGGAGCCGAGGTGGTTGGGCCCGCACACGGCATACACAGTCTCGAAGTATGCGATGAGTCTCATGACGCTCGGGCTGGCTCAGGAGTTCGCCGCGTCGCCCGTCGCCGCGAACTCCCTGTGGCCGAGCGCCTCCGTCGCGACCGAGGCGATCCGCACCATCCTCGGCGACGACGTCGCGTCGAACCGGTCTCGCAGCCCCAGGGTCATGGCGGATGCCGCGGTGGAGATCCTGCGGAGGGCACCGCGCGACTGCACCGGCCAGCTGTTCACCGACGACGAGGTATTGACCGCCGCCGGGATGGATCTGGCGCCCTACCGTCTCGGTGCGGCCGACGAAGAGCTGTCACCGAGCTGGTTCCTTCCGGAGGCATGATGTCTGAGCGACAGGCTCGACAGGCGGCGCCCCAGCATGCGCACGCTGCTATGCACTGCAACCTCAACACCGTTGATCTCGATGCCGCGGAGACGTTCTACGAGGTCGTCGCCGGCCGCGCACCGAGGTTCCGGTCGGTGGGCGTCGACCAGGACGCGACGATGATGGGGCTGGGAGCCCGCACCTCGAGCGTCACCGCCTTCGTCTGGGACGAGCGTGGGCCGCGCGCCGCGCCGGCGCTGGAGCTCGTGCGCTGGTCGGACCCGGCGACCCGAGCCGCCGGGTCGCACCACCGAGCGGGCTTCACCGCCCTCGGATACCGGGTGCCGGATCTCCAGCGCGCTGTCCTGAGCCTGGCGCCCCTCGGTCCTCTCGTGCTCGAGGATCTGACCGTCCGTGGTCGCACGCTGCACGGGGCTGTCCTCACCGACCCCGACGGTGTGCGGGTGGAGGTGGTCGAGGTCGGGGTCGGCTCCGTCGCGGACGCGGGGCCCGCCCTGGCCTACGAGCGGTTGCGGGTGACCGATCTGGACCGATCCCTGGACTGGTACGAAGGGATCGGTTTCGCCGTCGGCCATCGGCGTCAGGGAACCGCCTCGATCGTCCTTCCCGAGGACCCCACCTTCTCCCTCGAGCTCGAGGAGCACCCCGACCTCGCGGCCTCCCCCAGCCGCGCCAACCAACGCGGCCTGTACCGCATCGCACTGGCGGTGGAGGACGTCGAGGTGGCCGCCGGCGCGCTGAAGGCACTCGACCCCGGCACGCCGGCGCCGGTGTTCATCCCGATGGAAGACACACCCACCGGTGGTTACACCGTCCTCTTCCTCAACGACCCGGACGGCACGGTCGTCGAGCTCGTCGCGCGCCCGCGCTCAGAGGTCCGTCGACCCTTGACACCGGTATGACGATATCGCCAACAGTGGCGTTCCATGCGGTATCACGTTTTTGAAAAGACCTGTCGGACAGCGGATATGACGAGAATCTATGAACTTGACGTTTTCGTTGACAACGATCGTCGAGGCGCCTAAGGTGACACCGTGACCGATCTGTCCGAGAGTGACCTGGCCGACCTGCGGTCCTCCTTGCGGTCGGTGCTGGAGCGCCGCTCCTCCGAGGAAGCGGTCCGGCGCACCATGGCGAGCCCGTCAGGAGCAGATCTCGATCTCTGGCGCACGCTCGTCAGCGACTTCGCACTCCCCGCCCTGACCGTCCCGGAAGACGGTGGAGGAGCGGGTGCCGGGTGGGCGGCCGGCCGCGTCGTGCTCGAGGAGCTGGGCCGCTCCCTCGCATGCGTGCCGGCGTTGTCTGCCATGGGCCTGGCCGTTCCGGCACTGGTGGCCAGCGGTGACGCCGAGGCCGAGAGGGACATCCTCCCGGGGATCCTGTCCGGCGACACCATCGCGACGGCCGCCCTGCTGGGTGCTGATCCCCTGAGCGCCTGCCGCTTGCGGGCGACCGGGCAGGGGAGCGGGTGGCGCCTGACCGGCCGGGTGGCGCACGTCGTGGACGCGCAGGTCGCGGACCTGGCCCTGGTGCCCGCCCAGCACAGCGAGGGGACCGCGCTGTTCGCCGTGGACCTGCGCGCAGCCGGGGTGGACGTGCAGGCCAGGGCAACCTCGGACCTGACCCGGCGGGTGTGTGGGCTCTCGCTCGATGCCGCGTCGGCGCGCATGATCGGAGGACCGGACCAGGCAGCGTCCGTCCTGGGGAGCTCGAGGCCGGCCGCCCTGCTCGCTCTTGCCGCCGAGCAGACGGGTGGGGCGGGCGCCGCCCTCGACCAGGGAGTGGCGTACGCCGGGCAGCGCGTCCAGTTCGGTCGCGCCATCGGGTCGTTCCAGGCGGTCAAGCACAAGCTCGCCGACGTCCTGGTCGCCGTCGAGCAGTGTCGGTCGGCGACCTGGGCAACGGCGCGAGCCATCGATGGGCACACCCCGGACGCCGACCTCTATGCGGAGGCCGCCGCTGCGATCTGCGGGGCTGCCTATGTGAAGGCAGCCTCGGACAACGTGCAGGTCCATGGAGGCATCGGCTACACGTACGAGGGCTCGGCCCACCTGCACGTCAAGCGGTCTCGTGGATCGGCCGCCCTGCTCGGCACTCCTGCCCAGCATCGCGCCGGTGTCAGCGCCCGCCTGCCACTCCTGCTCGACACCCCCGGCACCACCGCAGCGGCCTTGGCCCGCACTGTCGAAGGAGCGTCTCGATGACCGAAGTCCCCTTGGCCGAAGGCCTGTTCACCTGGCCCTCGACGGAGCCCGCGCTCCTTGCGGGTCGTGCCACTGATGGCTCGTTGACCTTTCCGTATCGCCCTCATCGACTTGTCGGGGGCGCGAGAGAGGCCCTCGAGCAGGTCGAGCTCCCCCGTCGCGGGAGGCTGTGGACCTTCACGACCCAGCAGTTCCGGCCCACCTCACCGCCCTACGCCGGTGATGACACGGACGAGACCTTCGAGGCCTTCACGGTGGGTTACGTCGAGCTGCCGAACGCCCTGCGCGTCGAGGCCCGCCTCACGGAGCCCGACGCGACCAAGCTGCAGATCGGGCAGGAGATGGAGCTGGTCATCATCCCGCTCGGCAAGGACAAGGACGGCAACACCACGATGATCTACGCCTTCGCCCCCGTCGGACAGGAGCTCTCGTCATGAGCGACCCCGACATCGCCATCATCGGGGTCGGCCTGCACCCCTTCGGACGACACGGCGTCAAGTCTGCCCTCGAGATGGGGGAGGACGCCGTGATCGAGGCCTTGAACGACGCCGGGGTGGCATGGGGAGACGTCCAAGAGATCTGGGCCTCCAGCATGGAGGTCAAGAACCCCGAGGCGATCACCGGTCTGCTCGGCATGACGGGCATCCCCGCCCGGTCGACGTTCACGGGATGTGCCTCTGGCGCAACCGTTCTCGGGCAGGCAGCGAATGCCATCAGGCTTGGCAAGGACCTCACGGTGGCCGTCGGTCTGGACAAGCACCCCCGCGGTGCCTTCGCCGGAGACCCATCGGTGTCGGGCCTGCCTCTCTGGTACGGCCAGGCGGGGATGTTCCTGACCACCCACTTCTTCGGCATGAAGATCAATCGCTACATGCACGACCACGGGATCAGTGAGGCAGCCCTGGCCAAGGTGGCGGCCAAGAACTTCCGCAACGGGTCGCTCAACGACAAGGCCTGGCGTCGTTCGCCGATGTCGGAGGACGAGATCCTCGCGTCGCAGTACCTCAACTATCCCTTGCGGCAGTACATGTACTGCGGCCCCGACGAGGGAGCTGCCGCAGCGGTCCTGTGCCGGGCAGACGTCGCGCACAAGTACACCGACACGCCCATCTTCCTGCGGGCGAGCCAGCTCGTGTCTCGCCGCGACGGAGCGCTGGAGCTGATGAGCCCGTCGCTGTCGTTGGAGGACACGCCGAGCCCGACCATCTTCGCCTCTCGGCAGGCCTACGAGGAGGCAGGAGTCTCGCCGGAGGACGTCGACGTGATCCAGCTGCAGGACACCGACGCCGGGTCGGAGCTCATCCACATGGCCGAGAACGGGTTCTGTGCCGACGGGGAGCAGGAGAAGCTGCTCGCCGAGCATGCCACCGACATCGGGGGGCGCCTGCCGATCAACACCGACGGGGGGCTGATGGCCAACGGGGAGCCCGTGGGTGCCTCCGGCCTGCGTCAGGTCTATGAGATCGCCAATCAGCTCCGGGGCCGCTGCGCCGATCGCCAGGTCGCCGACGCCAAGGTCGGCTACGCCCAGCTCTACGGCATGCCGGGCACGGCAGCCGTGACGATCCTGTCGACGTGAGGTGACCCGTGACGACGCCTGAGAGCTTTCGGGCCGAGGTTCGTGCGTGGCTGGCAGGCGCACCCCGACCCGCCGGCCTGCACGACTACGGTCCGACACCGACCCCCGACGACATCGACGCCGGGCGAGCCTGGCAGGGCATGCTCGCCGAGGCTGGATACGCCTGCCTGCACTGGCCAGCCGAGCACGGTGGACGTGAGGCGTCGGTGGCCGAGCAGGCCGCCTTCGCCGAGGAGTGCGCCTTGGCCGACGTCCCGCGACAGTTCCATCTCGTGGGTCCGGACCTGGCCGGCCCGGTTCTCATGGCCTTCGGCTCCTCGGCCCAGAAGGAGAGCCTGCTCGAACCGATCCGCACCGGTGAGCACCTATGGTGCCAGCTCTTCTCGGAGCCGGGCGCCGGGTCCGACCTCGCCGCTGTGCGAACCAAGGCGGTCGCGGTCGCCGACGGCTGGGTGATCGACGGGCAGAAGGTGTGGACCAGTGGGGCGGCGGACGCCCAGTACGGTCTGCTCCTCGCGCGAAGCGGCGGGCCTGGCCACGGCGGGCTCTCGGCCTTCGTGGTCCCGATGGACGCCGACGGCATCACGGTCCGCCCGCTCCAGCAGATGAACGGTGAGAGCAAGTTCAACGAGGTGTTCTTCGACGGACTGCACCTGTCGACCGACGCGCTCCTCGGCGAGGAGGGTGCGGGCTGGGCCGTGGCCACCGCGACGCTCGGTCGGGAGCGGCTCTCTCTCGGGGCCAACGCCGTGGGCATGCTCAAGGCACTGGAGGAGATCGTGACCGAGGCCGGGCAGCGCGGCCGGCTCGACGACCATCTCAGGCTCGAGGTCGTGGACGCGTGGCTCGGCGTGTGGTTGCTGCGATCCACGTGGGAGCGGGCGATCGCCGAGGGCGCCCCCCCGGGGGGGCCCCCCTTCTCCGTGCTCAAGATGATCAGTACGCACACGTACCAGGCCATCGGGGATCTCGGGATGGAGGCGCTCGGGCTGGACGCCCTCGCCTCGGAGCACGACGAGCCGCTCGTGGACCGGATGCTCGTCGCGCACGCCCAGACCATCCTCGGGGGCACGACCGAGATCCAACGGAACATCCTCGGTGAGCGGATCCTCGGGCTACCGCGTGAGCCGCGGGCATGACTCACCGCACGAGTGCGTGGTCGGACATCCTGTGGCCAGGTGTCCGCGTCGCCGTCGGTGATGGGATCGGTATGCCGGGCGCGATCCTCCCGGACCTGGCCGCAGCTTCACGCGAGGTAGGCGACGTCCGGTTGCTGCTGGGATGGCTGCCTCAGCCGCACGACGGACTCGATCCCACGGCCTATGCAGACGTTCGGACGACCATGGGTGGGTGGGGACTTCGTCGCCCGATCGACGCTGGCGTCGTGCATGCTCCGGCCGTGCGTCTGTCCGCCGTCCCTGCACTCCTCGCGGGACCCTGGCGCCCAGACGTGGTCGTGGTCACGGCTGTGCCCGGCCCTTCGGGGAGCCTGACGCTCGGGACCGAGGTCTCCTGGTTGCCGGCCGCCATCGCCGGCGGGGCGACGATCGCGGCCGTGGTGAACACCAACCGACCGAGGTGCGCCGTCGGCCCGCCGCTGCCCGCGGATCAGGTGCTCGTCGTGAGCGAGTCCACGGACCCTCCCCTGAACCTCTCTTTCGCAACACCCAGCGACAGCCACCGGGCGATCGCAGAGCGGGTGGTGGATCTCCTCCCGCAAGGGGCGCGGCTGCAGGTGGGTCCCGGCGCGCTCGGCACCTCCGTCCTCGACGCCGTGCGTGCGCCGGTGGCGCTCGACTCCGGGCTGCTCCCTGAGGCGGTCGTCGACCTGGATGAGCGGGGGCTGCTCGTCGGCGAAGCCGTTGCCACCTATCTGGCCGGTGGGCCGCGACTCGTCGAATGGGCCGACGGGCGATCCCTGCTCCACCCGTTGGAGCACACCCACGATGCCACCAGGCTCTCGACCGGCACCCCGCTGGTGGCCGTGAACACCGCGTTGGAGGTCGACGAGCAGGGCCAGGTCAATGTCGAAGGATTCCCGGGCGCCAGCGTCGGCGGAGTGGGCGGCCATCCCGACTATGCCGTGGCAGCCACCCGATCTGTAGGGGGGCTGAGCGTCGTCGCGGTGACGTCGGAGCATCAGGGCAGGCCCACACTCGTCGACCGGCTCTCGGCCCCGGTCAGCACACCCAGCCACGACGTCGATGTCCTCGTCACCGAGCGAGGATGCGCCGACCTGCGCGGACTCGACCGGCACGAAAGGTCACGGGCGGTCCGCTCCTTGTGGGACCTGTGACGACCACCCCCATCTCGCCAGAACGACGGAGGAAGCCATGAGCATCAATCAAGTTGGCGTCGCGGACACCGAGGACCAGGCGGCCCTGGTCGAGGCTGTGAGCGGAATGCTCGCCCGTGACTGGAGCATGTCGGCGTTGCTCGACCCGGCTAGGCGGGAAGCACCGGACGACAGGTCCCTGTGGCCGTCCCTCGCTGCGCTCGGGCTGGCAGGTCTCCCCGTCCCCGAGGCGCAGGGAGGGTCCGGCGGCACCTGGTCCGACCTAGCGGTGGCAGGGGAGGTCTTGGGGGGGAGCGTGGCGCCGACCCCCATGATCGCTGTGGCCGGCGCGCTGGGCGCACTTGTCGGCCAGGGCGGTGTCGAGTCGGAGTCGCTCTTGGCGGCGATCTGCGAGGGGGCCGTCGTGCCGACGATCTCGTGGACGGCCGAAGGACTGTCCGGAGTGTCTGCGGTCCGTCACGGTGACAGCCTTGTCGTCGACGGCGAGCTCGGTGCGGTCGTGGGAACGAGCTGGGACGAGCTTCTCGTCCTTGCCTCCAGCGATGAAGGACCGATGCTGCTGACCGTGTCGGCCGGCGAGGGCGTGCAGTCGACCGCGCTGGAGTCGCTGGATCTGACGCGAGCGGTGTCGCGCGTCAGGCTGAGGTCGGCTCGCGGCACCGTGCTGGCTACGGGTGACGCTGCCGAGGCGGCCGTTCGTCGGGGTCGGGCGAGCGCCATCGTCGCGCTGGGCGCCGAGCTCACCGGGATCCAGGGCCACTGCCTCGAGTCCTCGGTGGCCTATGCCATGGAGCGCCATCAGTTCGGGCAACCGATCGGATCGTTCCAGGGGATCAAGCACCGGCTGGCCGACGTCCTGGCCGGCGTCGAGCTCTCTCGGGCCACCGTGCGACACCTCGGCGATCTGCTCGACAGCGATGTCATCGATGTCGAGGCCGTCGAGGAGGCGGCAGGTCTGGTGCTGGCCACCGTCGTGCCAGCTGCTGTGACGTCCGGGAACTCCTACATCCAGGTGCTGGGGGGCATCGGCTACACGTGGGAGCACGAGGCTCACCTGTACTACCGACGGGCCTGTGCGGCCCAGGGCCTCTTCGGTGGTCCGGCCGCCGGACGGGGTGCCCAGCCCTTCGGTAGCGGACGGCAGGATGCCGGGGGAGCGGTGTCCACTTCCCTGGCCGACTTCGCCGCGCTCGTCGACGAGGCGCTCCCCGCGCACCGGGCAGAGCACCCCACCGACGACTATCCCTCGCGCCTCGCGTGGCAGCAACGGCTCCACCAGGCCGGCTGGATCGCGCCTCACTGGCCTCGCGAGCACGGGGGCAAGGGCCTCGGCATCGTCGACCAGGTGGAGTACGACAGGGTTCTCGGGAGCCGGCGCGCACCGGTCACCTTTGCGGGTGTGCTAGGCCTCAACAACGTGGCCCCGACCCTGATGCGGTTCGGGACGCCCGAGCAGCAGGAGCACCTGGCGCGCATCCAGTCGACCGAGGAGATCTGGTGCCAGGGGTTCTCCGAGCCGAGCTCGGGAAGTGACCTCGCGTCGTTGCGGACCCGGGCCAGGATCGAGGGTGAGGGGGACGGTCGGGAGTTTGTGATCGACGGCCAGAAGGTCTGGACCTCCGAGGGCATGGAGGCGACTCACTGCCTGCTCCTTGTCCGCACGAACCCGGATGCTCCGGCCCACAAGGGCATCTCCGCTCTCCTCGTTCCTCTTGACACCCCGGGGATCACCCGCCGACCGATCACCCAGATCACGGGGGAGGGGGGCTTCGCGGAGATGTTCTTCGACGAGGTGCGTGTCCCCTGGTCGGCCCTGCTCGGTCCGCTGGACGAGGGATGGATGGTCACGATGACAACCCTGGCGTTCGAACGAGCCGGGGTCATCATGATGGCCAGTCGACTCGAGCAAGAGGTCGAGGACGTCTTCGCCGAGCTGGATGGTCGTGAGATCTCCGACAGCGCGCGCCTGGCGCTCCTGGACCGGCTCGTCGACGCTCGGACCCTCGGACTCCTCGGCCGACGCGCGCTCGGAACCATCGCTCGCCGAGGTGCGCCCGGCCCGGAACACTCGGTGATCAAGCTGGTCTGGTCACGGGTCGCCCAGCAGATCGCAGACACCCGGCTCTCGGTGGCCGGTCCGCTGGCGCTGGCGGGTGACGAGGGTCAGGGCGCACGGACGGGCGCCCTGGGTTCTCGCGCCACGACGATCGCCGGGGGGACGACGGAGGTCATGAAGAACATCCTGGCCCAGCAGGTCCTGCGGCTGCCGCGCTGACGCACGCCCCTACGTGAGATGGAGGTGTCATGAAGGTCGCTGTCTGCTACACGGGGAGCGTGGGCTCCCAGGTGATCCGCCTGCTCCTGTCGCACCCCGAGCACGAGCTGGTCGGCGTCCTGGTGCAGAACGAGGCCAAGCATGGGCTCGACGCCGGTGACATCGCGGGAGCTCCTGCGTGTGGTGTGGTCGCGACCACCCGCGTGGACGACGTGCTGGCCGCATCCCCCGACTGCGCGTTGTGGCACGGCGTGGTGTGGGACCGCGAGGTCGTCGCCCGCTTCCTCCGGTCGGGGGTGAACGTCTACATCGGGATGGCTGGCTTCCCCATTCCCCTGAGCGAGGACGACTACCTGCTGACGGCGTGCACCCAGGGCGCCTCCAGCCTGGCCAGCGGAGGCAACATCCCCGGTCTGATCAGTGACGTGCTGCCGCTCTTCCTGAGCGGCTACACCGGCAACATCCAGCGTCTCGAGGCGACTCAGCGCAACCATGTCGCTGACTACCCGTCAGCGCTGCAGCTGCGCGAGTACCTCAGCAAGGGGGCTCGGCGAGACGATCATCAGCGGCAAGGAGTACGCCGTGACGCCGGTCGGCGTCGTGCTCCCGGCAAGCGGGCTCGACGTCCCGGCCGGCACCGTCGCCGGGGTCCGTTGGACCTTCACGAGCACCACCGACGCCGGTGTGCCCTTCCTGCACGTGGTCAACGAGCAGACGGTGGTGCTCGGCCTGGGCGCGGTGTGGCGACAGTCTCACGAAGAACCCAGCTGGACGGTCGAGATCCATGGCGATCCGGCGATCCGTTGCCAGCTGGCGATCCACCCGGGCTCGAGCGGCGCTGATCCCGCTGCGGGCCTCAATGCCGCTCGAGCCGTGAACTTCATCCCTCGGCTGAGCGCTGCCGCGCCAGGATTCGCCTCGGTCCTCGACGTGCCGGCGCCACGCGGCTTCCTCGCCGGCTCGTGATGACGCCAGGGTGCTGGCGGCCTGCGGGACAGACCTCCGCGCTAGGGGTGGATCGGCGTCCAGACCGACTGCGACCTGACGGCGGCCTTGTCTACCTTGCCGGCGGGATTGCGTGGCAAGGGGTCCGAGCGCAGGCACAGGAGCTCGGGTACCTTGAACGCGGCGAGGGACTCGCGGGCGACGCGTACCAGCTCCGACGCATCGAAGCTCATGCCGGATCGGGGGACGACGCAGGCCCCGACCCGGCCCCCCAGCCGCTCGTCGGGCACCGCCACCACCGCTGACTCGCCCACGGCGGGGTAGGCGGCCAGCGCGGCCTCCACCTCCACGCTGTAGACGTTCTCCCCGCCCCGGTTGATCATGTCCGTGCGTCGGTCGAGCAGGTGGACGCGGCCCTGCGGGTCGATCCGGACGATGTCGCCGGTGTGCAACCAGCCGTCGACCATCACTCTCGCGGTGTCATCGGGGCGGCCCCAGTAGCCGGACATGACCTGGGGTCCCCGCAGGATCAGCTGACCGATGCCCGCCTCCGCCTGCGGCCCGAGCAGCCGCAGCTCGGTGCCGGCCACGGCAGTGCCGACCGACCCGGAGTGGGCGAGGGCGTCGTCATCCTGGAGTCCGGTCACGCACGGCGCCTCGGTGAGACCGTAGCCGGGGGCCAGCCGGGCGTTGGGGAAGGCCTCGCGGAGCGCCTGCGCCTGGGCAGGGGGCGTCGGCGCGGCTCCGTAGCTCACGATGCGCACCCCGCTGACATCGAGGCCGACGAAGTCCGGGTGCCGCAGCGCCTGCCAGAACATCGCCGGAACACCGTTGAGGACCTCGACCCGCTCCTCCCTGATGGCATCGACCCACGCACCCACCTCGAAGGCCGGCATGATGGCGACGCTGCCGCCGCTCACCAGCGCGGGGATCCACTGCATGCCGCACGCCAGGACGTGAAACAGCGGAGCGGCGACGAGTGAGCGAAGGCCGTCGGTGGGAGCGAGTCGATAGGCCAGCCGCACCTGCTCCGCAGATGACAGCAGCGCTCGGTGCGAGAGCATCGCTCCCTTGGGTGCCCCGGTCGTTCCGCTGGTGTAGAAGAGCGCGGCGAGGGACTCGGGGTCGGCGTCGTCGACCTCTGTCGCTCGCCCCCTCGGTAGTTCCCGGTCGATGACGATCCGGGCGCCGCTGTCGTCGATGATGTGGGCGCGCTCCGGGCCCGTGAGTCGCGGATTGAGAGGGACGGGGACGCCGCTCGCGAGCAGCGTCCCGAGAAAGGCCAGGGTCCAGGGGGCTCCGTTCGGCAGGGCCACAGCCACCCGGTCACCCGGTCGAACCCCTCGGTCCACGAGTCCTCCGGCAACTTCGCTCGACGCCTGCCACAGGTCGGCGTAGGTGAATCGGTGACCCCCGGCGAGGTCGACGACCGCCTCGGCGCCGGGCGCCCGCGAGACGGTGGCGCGGACCGCCGCGACCAGCGACGGTGCGACGTTGATCCCCGACATGGTCACACCCCCAGCCGCGAGAGCAGCCGTTCCGCGGTGACTCCGGGTCCCCCGAGCAGCAGCTGGGACGACTTGGCGCGCCGGAAGTAGAGGTGGGCCGGATGTTCCCAGGTGAACCCGATGCCACCGTGCACGTGGATGTTCTCGGTCGCGGTCATCATCGCGGCCTCGGAGCAGACCAGGTGGGCGACGGCCGCCGAGACATCGGCCGGGGCACGGTCGGGCTCGCTGTCGGCGGCGTGGGCCGCCTCGATGGCAGCTGCGCCCGCCAGCTGCACCCTGGAGTACATGTCGGCGCACCGGTGCTTGACGGCCTGGAACGAGCCGATCTGGCGGCCGAACTGGACCCGGTCCTTGGCGTAGGCCACGCTGGCGTCGAGGCAGGCACGTGCTGCGCCGACCTGCTCGGCGGCCAGGGCGACCATCGCTGCGTCGAGGACCGCGTCGAGCACCGGCTCCGCGCCACCCTGTGTCCCGATGAGCCGGGCGCGAGCCCGGTCGAGGCGGAGGGAGGCCACCCTCCGGGTGAGGTCCAAGGTGCGCAACGGCGTCCGCTCGACCCCATCGGTCTCCGTCAAGAGGAAGAGGGACGGGCCCTCGGGAGCCTGCGCCGCCACGACGAGGACGTCGGCGGCGGCCCCGTCGATGACGAGGGTCTTGACCCCGGTGAGCTCCCAGTGGTCGTCGTTCGGCACCGCTCGTGTCTCGAAGTCCGTGGTCCGCCAGCGACCGTCACCCTCGACCAGCGCCAGGGCGGCCAGCGTGGTCCCGTCCACGATGCCCGCCAGACATTCCCGGGCGACCGCGTCGGAGCTGTGGATCAGCGCTGACCCGGCCAGGACGACCGTGCCGAGGAATGGGGTGGGGGCCAGGGTGCGACCCAGCTCCTCGAGGACGACCGACTGCTCGACGGCGCCGTAGCCGGCGCCTCCCAGGCCCTCGGGAACGGTGAGCGAGAAGGCCCCGAGCTCTGCGAGCCGTGACCACAGCCTCGGATCGTGGCCCAGCTCGCTGTCCATCGCGACTCGCCGGCCGGGTTCGTCGGCGAGCCGGTCGAGGAGATCGCCGACGCTCCTGCGCAGGTCGGCTCGTTCGTCGGCTGTGGTCCCGGTCATGATCCGCTCCGTGACGTGCGCTGGTCCCGATAGGGAGTAGTCGAGTCGCTGCTCGGTTCCTTCGGGAGGCCGAGGACCCGCTCGCCGAGGATGTTCTTCATGATGTCCTCCGTGCCGCCGAGGATGCGCAGGGCAGGTGTGGACAGCAACAGCTCGTTCCACGAGAAGGCTCCCCACGCGCCCGTGTCCGCGATCAGCCGTGGACCGACCACCTCGGCTGCGAAGTGTGTCGCACGGGTGATGTTCTGGGAGTACATCAGCTTGGAGACCGAGGCCTCGGGTCCGGGCTCTCCACCGGAGATGAGATGGTCGAGCGCCTGCCGGTTGAGGTAGGACGTCGCCATCTGGTCGGCGGTGAGCTCGGCCAGTCGGCGTCGCGACGCGGAGTCCTCCGACAGGCCGTGCTCGCGCAGGAGCGCGCTCAGGAAGGGCAACGACACCGCCCGGGCCGCGGGCCCGGCCCCTTCCGACCCCACGCTGGCTCGCTCGTTCAGCAACGTGGTCAGTGCGACTCGCCAACCGCCGTCGACCTCTCCGAGCCGATGGGAGTCCGGGACCCTCACGTCGGTGAGGAACACCTCGTTGAACTCGGCGCCGCCACTCATCTGGCGCAGGGGTCGGACGTCCACCCCCGGCGATGCCATGTCCACGAGCAGCGCGGTGATGCCCTTGTGCTTGGGCTGGTCGGGGTTGGTGCGGCAGAGGGCCAGACCGACCTGGGCATGCTGTGCCACGGAGGTCCAGACCTTCTGACCGTTGATGACCCACTCGTCGCCGTCACGGACAGCTCGGGTCGACACGTTGGCGAGGTCCGAACCGGCCGACGGCTCGCTGAACAGCTGGCAGGCGATGATCTCTCCGGCGTACAGGCGCGGAAGGTACTCAGCCTTGGCCGCCTCGGTGCCGTGCGCCAGGATCGTCGGTCCGATCATCCCGAGACCGATGAGCGAGAGCACCCCGGTGTCCGGCACCTCGTACTCCGCCTCGATGGCGTCGTAGACCAGGTCGTGCACCGGCGTCAGGCCTCGGCCTCCGAACGCTGCAGGGCCGGTGATCCAGCCCAGTCCCGCGGCGTACCTCGTCTGCTGCCAGTCCCGCGCGGCGGTGACCTCTCGTGCGTTCTCCTCTCGACCGGCATCCCCGAAGTAGGTGATCAGGTCCTCGCCCTCGCCCCATGCGAGCTGCGTGGTCTCGGGTCGTCTGGGCGCTGCCACGTCCAGGAAGGCACGAACCTCCTGCGCGAATGCCTCCATGTCGTCGGGCGCTGTCGTTGGGGGCTGGTCGGTCACGTCCTGCTCCTCGTCAGATAGATGCGATGGGGTATGCCGCGGTCCCGGTGAGCAGCGAGTCGCCGAGGGACTCCTCCAGCCGGGCCTGTCCTCCGAGCAGCAGGTCGAGCGCGGCGGCTCGGGTCACGTGTCGGTGCATCGGGCTCTCCATGGTCAGTCCCATGGCGCCGAGAACCTGGACGCCGGTGCGCATGACCTCGGCCTGTGCACGCCCGGCGCGCGCCTTGGCGGCGGCAGCCGCCCACCCGGTGGGAGCCTCGGGCGAGGCCTCGCTCATGAGGACCGCCCAGGCTGCGTCCAGGAGGAAGGAGGCGGACTCGATGGCCACGTGGGCCTCCGCGAGGCGGTGGCGGACGGCTTGGAAGGACCCGATGGCTCGACCGTACTGATGCCTGGTGGTGACGTGCTGGACGGCGGTGCGTAGGGCCGCGTCGCACACACCGAGGATCTCCGACGACAGGGCAAGGCGGCCAAGGGCGAGCCCCGCTGTCCAGTCGACGGCCTGGGCGTCCCAGGATCGGTCCGCCGACTCCGGAACCGGGTCCTCGGTATCGAGCAGGAGCCACCTCGATCCAGGATCGAACCCGGCAGAGGGGCCGCACCGCTCGGTGATCCAGGTGGCAGGGACCGGGCGCAGCAGCACGCGCTCTCCATGACACCCGGGCACCAGGACCAGCGCGTCCGGTGACGGGGTGTCGAGCAGCAGTCCCCGGACACCGACTCTCTCCCGAGCGCCGGGGCGAGCGGCGTCGTCATCGGGGTGGGGGAGCAGCAGCGTGGTCTGTCGCTCGGCCGCAGGGAGTCCGCCGCCGAGGAAGCGGAGCATGCTGTCGGACAGGGCGTTCGTGCTGGCCAAGGCCGACCCCTGGGCCCGGAACAGCAGGCTCGTGGCCGTGGCAGCGTCCTCGGCCTCCACCTCGGACCAGCCGAGGGCGTCGAGGGCGGCGCCCACGCTCGGGCCGGAGGTGTTGTCGGCAAAGAGCTTGGTCAACGAGTCGGCGAGCGACGCACGGGTCTCGTGGTCGAGCCCGCCTGGCGCGGGTGTGCGCGACGTCATCGTGCCAGCTCCTTCGGTAGGCCCAGGACGTGATCCGCCAGGATCGTCCGTTGCACCTCGGCCGAGCCCCCGAGGATCGTGGCGGAGCGGCTGTACCACCACTCGGCGCGCCAGGCCCGTAGCCCGGGATCCTGGGAGAGGAGGAAGTCCGGTCCGAGCAGATCCCTCGCGAGGTCGTGGAGGCCCTGCTCGGCCGCGGCGAGCAGGACCTTGTCCACGCTGGCCTCGGGACCCACGGTCTCACCGGCGGCCAGCCGCCGCACCGTCTGCGAGCTGCGGGCCCGCAGGGTGACGATGTCGAGGTAGGTGGCCCCGAGTTGTCGCCGAGCACCGTCCGGGATCGGAGCGCTCCGGGCGACGAGGAGGTCGCGGAGATCGGTGAGGCGGCGGAGGGCCACCGCCGCGCTCTGCCAGGCGAACATGGCCCGTTCGTACTGCAGGAGGAACATTGCGACGGTCCAGCCCTGGCCCTCCTCGCCCACGAGCCGGTCGGCCGGGACGATGACGTCGTCGAAGAAGATCTCGGCGAGCTCGTTGTCGCCGCTGGCCAGGGCGATCGGCCGGGCGGTCACGCCCGGTGAGTCGACATCGATCATGATCATCGACAGGCCACGGTGCCGTGACTCGGTGCTGCCGGTGCGCACCAGGGCGACGAGTCGACGAGCCGTGGCGCCGTGGCTCGTCCACAGCTTCTGCCCCGACACGACATAGTGGTCGCCGTCGCGCCTGGCGCGGGTCCGCAGCGCCGCGAGGTCGCTGCCGGCATCGGGTTCGGAGAAGCACTGTCCCCACCACTCCTGGCCACGAAGGTAGGCCGGTGCGTAGCGTGCGGCCAGGTGGGGTGAGAAGGCGGTGATGGCAGGGCAGAGAGTCTCGAGAAGCAGATGCGGCTCGGGCACCGGCAGCCCGGACCGAGCGAGCTCGTCGTAGAGGATGCCCCGGTGACGCTCGTCGCCACCCAGGCCGCCGACCTTCTCGGGCCAGCCGTAGAGGTTCCACCCGCCATCCCCGGCGAGGGCACTCATCAGCGCAGCGTCCTCGGCGATGCGCGTCTCCGTGCTGACGTGCTGGCGGTCCCGGAACCGAGCGAGCTCGGGCGCCGCGGCGAGGTGCGCGCGGAGCGCTGCGCGGTACTCGTCGGGATCGACGGCAAGGGTGGCCGAGGGACCAGGTCTGTCGCTCACGCGTCGGCCTTGGCCGCTCGAGACGCGGACCGGTCCAGGAAGGCCTTGACCAGGTCCTGGTGCTCCCGGGTGTCGAACGCCGCGAACTCCTCCTGCAGCGCGTACTCCAGAACACCGGCGATGGCACGCTTCATGTGCATGTTGAGGGCACGCTTCGTGCTCTGGACCGCCTGCGGTGGCTGCGCTGCCAGTCTGTCGGCGAACGCCAGTGCGGCGTCCATGAGCTGAGCGTCAGGGACCATGCGGTTGGCCAACCCGAGATCCACGGCCTTGGCGGCGGGGATCCGTTCGCTGGTCAGGAGGTACTCCTTCGCCCGCAGCATCGACATCATCATCGGCCAGGTGGGGGCGCCGCCGTCGGCGGCGGTCAGCCCCACCCCCACGTGCGGGTCGGCGATGAATGCCGACTCCGCCATGATCACGATGTCGCTCGCCACAGCCAGGTTGCACCCCAGCCCGACGGCCGGGCCGTTGACCGCGGCCACGACCGGGAGGGGGAAGTCGATGATCTCGGTCAGCAGTCGGCGAGCTCCGTCGATCTCACGACGGCGCGCCTCACGGTCGTCCCACAGCTCGACGAAGTGGTGGAAGTCTCCCCCCGCGCTGAAGGCCTTGCCCGCACCGGTGAGGACCACAGCACGGGCGTCGAGGTCGGCAGCGAGGTGGCGCCAGACCTTGATGAGGGCGCCGTGCAGGGCTTCGTTGGTCGCGTTGAGGTGCTCGGGCCGATTGAGCGTGACGATCCGCACGGCACCGCGGGATTCGACGAGCAGTTCAGGAGCGAAGGGATTGTCCATGGGTCCTCGAGTCCTCCGGGAAGGCAGTAGATCTTCATCAGAACCCCAATTGACGAATATGTCAAGAACCGGCTAGCCTCGCTGGCGTACCCCCAATCTTGTGCCGGGGGTCTCCCGCCGATCAGCGAAGGAGTACGGCATGGCGTCTGAACGTCTGCTCGAGGGCAGGGTCGTCATCGTGACCGGTGGTGGGCGGGGCCTCGGTCGAAGTCATTGCCTGGAGCTGGCGTCTCGCGGTGCCACGGTGGTCGTGAATGATCTTGGCGTGGGGGTGGGCGGTGAGGGCTCTCGAGAGGATCCCGCCAGCGAGGTCGTCGACGCCATCACCGCAGCGGGCGGCGTGGCCGTGTCGGGCGAGGGGTCGGCCAGCGACTGGGGGGCCATGGAGGCGCTGGTGGCCTCGACCCTCGATCGGTTCGGCCGCCTCGACGGAATCGTCAACAATGCTGGGATCCTGAGGGACGCGACCATCACGAACCTGGGGGAGCAGGACTGGGACGCGGTCATCGACGTCCACCTCAAGGGCACGTTCACGCTCACGCGCCATGCCTGCAACCACTGGCGCAGCGAGCACAAGGCCGGGCGTCCTGTCTCGGGCCGCATCATCAACACCACGTCTGGCGCCGGCCTGGCCGGCAACGTCGGGCAGGCGGCCTACTCGGCGGCCAAGGCCGGCATCATCGCCCTCACGCAGGTCACCGCCATGGAAGGCGCCCGCTACGGCGTGGCGGCGAACGCGATCTCGCCGATCGCGGCCACGCGCATGATGGCCAACCTCGACCTCCCCACCAGCCACGACGACGGCTGGGACCCCCTCGACCCCGCGAACGCCTCTCCGGTCGTGGCATGGCTGTGCTCAGCGGCGTCCGGATGGATCACCGGGCAGGTGCTCCGCATCGACGGGAACACCCTCATCGCCATGGAGCCGTGGAGCGGCGGTAGGTCTGTGCGAGCGCGGAGCGGGGAGCGCTTCGACGCGAGCGAGATCGACCTCGGCCTCCGGCGGGCTCTCGGTGCCTTCCCCGGGGGGCTGGCAGCACTGGGGTCCCCCGCGGTGACGCGATGAGCACGCTGCAGGGGATCGGCACCTACCTGCCGGTGTGGGTCGATGGCCGACGCCGGGTCGCCGGTGCCGACGAGGACGCACTGACCCTCGCGGTGGCGGCGGGGAGGGCCGTCCTCCATGGTGAGGGTGTGCCGGACGACTACGTCACCAAGGTCGTCCTGGTCACGCGGGACCTGCCCCTCGTCGAGGGCGGCAACGGAGCCGCCCTGCTGGCCGGGCTCGGTCTGGCCAGGGGGGTCTCGGTGGTCGAGCAGGTCGGGGGAGCCCCCGACGTGCTCGACGTCATCTCCGGGGCGGAGCCCAGGACGCTCGTGCTCGCGGCCGACCTCGACCCCGCGGGTGCCGGCGCCTGCCTGGTCGGCCCCGATGGTGCCTCCGAGGCGACGCTCAGCCTGCTCGGCCGGGTCACGCGGAGCCTGCCCGTCACGAGTCGTGGCCGGGACGGGATCCGCTGGGACTACGACGATCCCCGGTTGATGCTCGAGCGCGGGGCCAAGGTCGCGCTCGCGGAGCTCGACCTGGGCAAGGTGCCCGATGTCGTCGCGGGACTGGGTGCCAAGCCCGCCGGTGCGCTTTCGGCCGGCACGGCGCCCCTCCTACCCACCACTGGAGCGAGCGCCGCGGTCTTTGCCCTGGCCGCCGCCCGGCCGGGTGATGTCGTCCTGGCCTCGGAGCAGGCCAGCGCCGTTGCCGCTGCGCTGACCGCCACCCCTCCGGTCCATCGCGACGAGGCGGCGCTGCGAGAGGTGAGCCGGACGCGCGCGACCCCCGGACCGGACATCGGCATCTCCCTCCCGGCATACGACCGGGCCTTCGACGCCAAGGTGAGATGGGAGGCAGGCCGCTGTGATGCCTGTGGCCACCTGGCCATGCCACCGCGGTTGCGCTGCACCCGATGCGGCTCGGAGGACGGCTGGTCGCTCGAGCCACTTCCGCGGACCGGCGTGGTCTACAGCAAGGTGGACATCCACGTACCCGTGCCTGGACGTGCCACGCCGTACTCCCTGGCCATCGTCGAGCTCGACGGCACCGACGTGCGCACCCTGGTGACCGTGACCGGAGCGCCTGCCGGATCCGTGGACATCGGGGACCGGGGCACGCTCGTGCTCCGGCTGGTCGACACCCGATCCGGCGTGCCCGACTACGGTCATGCGCTGCTGCCCGAGAGTGTCGTCGATCCAGAAGGAGAGAGCGCATGAGACGCGTCGCGATCGTCGGGGCCGGCATGACGGCCTTCAAGGAGCATTTCGACCTCGGTATCAAGGATCTCGTCCCGATGGCGGTCACCGAGATGGCCGCGAGCGTCGACAAGGGACTGGACCGAGCCGACATCCAGGCCGCCTGGTTCGGCGAGCTGACAACGACCGACGGCTTCCCCTCCGGGATCCTCGCCGACTCGTGCGACCTGCTCGACATCCCGGTGACCAGGGTCGAGAACGCGTGTGCCACGGGCAACGACGCCGTGCGCAACGCCACCTTCGCCGTAGCCTCCGGCGCCTTCGACGTCGCCCTCGTGGTCGGGGCTGACAAGGTGCGCGAGTCCTCGTCGCGCTCCACCTTCTGGGAGTGGGCCAAGCTCACCCGCGATGTCGCGTGGGACTACCCGGTGGGCCTGGTCGCCCCCGCGAACTTCGCTCTGCACGCGGCCAGATATCTGCACGAGTCTCCCGCCACGCGCGAGCACCTGGCCATGGTGGCGGTCAAGAACCACAAGCACGCCGTGCCCAATCCCAAGGCGCAGCTCCGTTACGAGATCACCATCGAGCAGGTCCTGAAGGCCCCGATGGTCGTGGCTCCGTTCGGGTTGCTCGACTGCACACCACAGAGCGACGGTGCCGCCGCCCTGCTGCTGGTCGCCGAGGACGTCGTCGACAGGTACACCGACGCCCCTGTCTGGGTCCGTGGCGTCGGCCTGGGTTTGGACCGGGTGATGCACCAGCACAAGGCTGACCTGACGACCTTCCCGGCCACCGTGAAGGCGGCCAAGGCCGCCTACGCCATGGCCGGCGTCGGTCCGGACGACATCGACCTGGCCGAGGTGCACGACTGCTTCACCGCTGTCGAGCTCATCTCCTACGAAGACCTCGGCTTCACCGAGCAGTTCGGCGCCGCGGCCTACGTCGCGAGTGGCGCCACGACCGTCGGGGGCGCGCGGCCGGTCAACGCCAGCGGAGGGCTCAAGGCCAAGGGCCACCCGCCGGGCGCCACGGGGGTGGCGCAGTGCGTCGAGCTCTTCGAGCAGCTGCGGGGCGATGCCTCCAACCAGGTCGACGGCGTTCGCACCGCCCTCGCCCACAACATCGGGGGACCCACCGCGGTCTCGGCCGTGACCGTCCTGTCCAGCCAGAAGGGTTGAGCCATGCATACCTACGTCAGGCCTGAGCATCGACTCGCGCCCCAGCCGACCGCAGAGTCCTCACCCCTGTGGACGGGTGGCGAGCGCGGCGAGCTGCTGATCAATCGGTGCCGCGGGTGCGGCCACTTCTTCCACCCCCCGGCCCCGGTGTGCTTCCGCTGCCGCAGCGTCGATGTCGCCCCCGAGCCGACGTCCGGGCGCGGCGTCGTCGCGGCATACACGATCAACCACCAGACGTGGCTCCCAGGCATGCCGCCTCCGTATGTCGTCGCGATGATCGAGCTCGTCGAGGACCGAGACGTACGGCTCACGAGCAACGTGGTGGGCGTGGACCGGGAGGACCTGCGCGTGGGCCTCGAGGTCGAGGTCTTCTTCGAGAGGTGGGGCGAGGCCGACGACTCGGTGTGGATCCCGCTGTTCCGCCCGTCGTCCGCGGTAGTAGTCCAGGGAGCGTCGGCATGAGCCGCGGAGGGCCCTTCGAGGGGCGGGCCGTGATCACGGGGGCAGGTAAGTCCCAGGTGGGGCGCCGACTCGGCCGGACCGGGCTCGACCTCACCGTCGAGGCCTGCCTGAGGGCCATCCAGGACGCCGGGCTGACCGTTGACGACATCGACGGCGTGGCCAGCTACCCCGGTGGCGAGGGGACCCCAGGATTCTCGGGGGCGACGACGATGGAGCTCCAGAACGCGCTGGGAATCTCGGCGACCTGGTACATGGGAGGTCTCGAGACCGCCGGGCAGATCGGCCCCGCCATCGAGGCATGCATGGCGGTGACGCTCGGCCTGGCCAGTCACGTCGTGGTCTTCAGGTCCGTGTGGGAGTCGACCGCCCAGGCCGGCGGCAACCGGGCCTCCACCTTGGCAGGGTCAGCGAAGGCGAGCGGGCACCTCGAGTACTTCGGGCCGTTCGGGGCCATGTCCCCGGCCAACTGGTTGGCGATGCCGGCCCAGCGCTACATGCATGACTTCGGGCTGACCCGCGAGCATCTCGGTGCCATCTCGCTCAACGCACGCTCTCACGCCGGGCGCAACCCTGACGCTGTCTACCGGGACCCCCTCACGATGGAGGACTACCTTGCGTCACGCATGATCTCGGAGCCGTTCTGCCTCTATGACTGCGACGTGCCCTGCGACGGCGCGACAGCCGTCATCGTCTCGCGGCGCGAGGCCGCCAAGGACCTGCCGCGCGCACCGCTGACCGTGGAGTCGGTGGGGACGGGGATGCTGGAGCGCGCGACCTGGGACCAGCGGCGTGATCTCACCACCATGGCGGCCCACGACGCTGCCGCGACCATGTGGGAACGCACCTCGTTCGGCCCCCAGGACCTCGACCTCGCCCAGCTCTACGACGGCTTCAGCTTCCTCACCGTGCAGTGGCTGGACGCCCTCGGCTTCTTCCCCCACGGAGGCGCCGGGGACTTCATCGGCGATGGCGAACGCTTCGGGCTCGGCGGGTCACTGCCGATGAACACCAGTGGCGGACAGCTCTCCGGCGGACGCCTGCACGGCATGGGATTCCTGCACGAGGCATGCGTCCAGCTCTGGGGCGAGGGCGGGGAGCGCCAGGCCCTCAACGACCCACAGCTCGCCGTCGTCGCCGTCGGTGGCGGCCCGGTCGCAGGATCCCTCCTGCTGAGCAAGGACTGACCCGATCCACGACCCCCTCGCGAGCAACGAGAGCAAAGGAGCCATCGTGCCCGACATCATCGACCCTGCCACTGCACCAGCCGGCATCACGGTCTATCACGGCGTGGAGGACCTCGTCGCAGCCGTAGGAACCGAGCTCGGACCCTCGGCGTGGCTCGCCATGGAGCAGGCCCGCATCGACCTGTTCGCCGACGCGACCGAGGATCACCAATGGATCCACGTCGACACCATGAGGGCAGCAGAGAGTCCCTATGGCGAGACGATCGCCCACGGGTTCTTGACGCTGGCCCTGATCCCGCACTTCATGAGCTCGTTGAGACGGTTCGACGGGGTTCGCATGGGGATCAACTACGGGCTGGACAAGGTGCGCTTCCCGACGGCAGTGCCCAGCGGTTCCCGCGTTCGAGGACGCATGCGTCTGGATCAGGTCGACCCGCTGCCTGACGACGGTGTCCAGCTCACGACCACGATCACCGTGGAGGTCGAGGGACAGGACAAACCGGCGTGCGTGGCCACCCTCCTCAGCCGTTACTACTTCAACCGATGACCGTTCACGACGAGGCGGAGCCGTGCCCATGAGCAATGACGTCACCCTGGGGTCCTGGCCCCCCCACGACCCACGAACGGTCACCGCGGCGGACTGGACCTGGTTGGTCCAGGGCCGCACGTGGTGCGGCCTGGTCGCCGAGCGGGCCGCGACCGCCGGGGATGACCTCTTCCTCCTCGACGAGCACGGGGCCCGGATGACGTTCGGCGAGTTCGCGGCCCGGGTGGACCGAGTCGCTGCGGCCTTGGCCGCCGAGGGCATCGGCCCCGGCTCCGTCGTCGCCTGGCAGCTTCCCACGCGGGTCTCGTCCGTCCTCGTCCTGGCTGCCCTGCGCCGCCTGGACGCGGTGCAGGCACCGATCATCGCTCTCTACCGCGAGCGCGAGGTCACCGTGTCCCTGGAGTCCGTGGGCGCCGAGTACTTCATCGTGCCGGGGGAGTGGGGAGGGTTCGACTTCACCGCTATGGCGCAGCACATCGCCGCGGCCGGCGGGCCCGCGCCCACGGTGATCACGGTGGGGCTCGAGGCACCTGAGGTCGACGACACGTCGACCCTGCCCCGGGTGCCCGACGCCGAGGAGGACCGAGACCAGGTCCGGTGGATCTTCTTCACCTCCGGCTCGTCCGGGGTTCCCAAGGGTGCTCGTCATACCGACGGGACGATCCTGACCGGCGGGACGGCCTTTGCGGGGATCGGTGGCATGGGTCGGCGAGCCGACGAGGTCTCGGCGATGGTATTCCCCGTCGCTCACATCGGCGGAGCCCTGTACCTCATCACGTCCCTGTCCGCAGGCTTCCCCGTCCTGGTGCTCGAGTCGTTCCACCCGGCGCAGGCCCTGGCCGAGTTCCGCAAGCACGCGGTGACGAGCACGGGGGGTGCACCCGCCATGTATGCCGCCCTGATGGCCATGCAGAAGGGGTCCGCGGAGCCGCTGCTGCCTGATCTGGAGCTCCTCAAAGGCGGCGGTGCTCCGTCTCCGCCGGAGTACGTGGCGGCAGGGCAGGAGATCCTCGGCGCGATCATCGCCCACGACTACGGCATGACCGAGGTGCCCATGATCGCGGTCGCGGACCCCGCCACCGATCCCGCCATCCTGGCGCTGACCGACGGGATGGTCATCCCAGGCAACGAGGTCAGACTCGTGGATCTCGACGGCAATCCCGCGGCCGAGGGGGAGGACGGACTCGTCGAGGTCCGGGGTGAGGCCGTGTGCAAGGGCTACACGGACATCACCAAGAACGCCGAGAACTTCACCGACGACGGGTGGTTCCAGACCGGAGACCTGGGACGAATCCACCCCACCGGCCACCTCGAGGTCGTCGGACGCATCAAGGAGATGATCATCCGCAAGGGGGAGAAGATCGCGCCGATGGAGATCGAGGAGCTGCTGAGCAGGTACCCGTCCGTCGCCGAGGTGGCGGTCGTCGGGCTCCCCGATGCCGAGAGGGGCGAACGCGTGTGTGCCGTGGTCACGCCCGCCCCCGGATGCAGGCCCCCCACGCTCGTCGAGCTCACGACCTACCTGAGCGAGCAGGGCCTGATGAAGCAGAAGCTGCCCGAGCAGCTCGAGATCGTGTCCGAGCTGCCCCGTACCGGCCTGTCCAAGGTGGCGAAGAGCCAGCTCCGGTCGCAGTTCGGCCAGCAATCAGTTCCCCACAACGAAGGAGAGCAGTCGTGAAGATCGATTTCAGTGAAGACGTCGCAATCGTCACCGGCGGTGCAGGTGGCCTGGGTGAGGCGACCGTTCGTGCCCTTGTCGAGTCCGGGTGCGGTGTCGTCATCGCGGACATGAACGACGACAAGGGCGGGGCGCTGGCCCGAGAGCTCGGAGCCACGGTGCGCTACGTGAGGACGGATGTCCTCGACGACGATGCTGTCGGTGGCGCCGTCGAGGCGGCGAAGGAGCTGGGCATCCTCAGGTACGCCGTGACCGCGCACGGCGGTTTCGGAGTGGCCGACCGCGTCGTCAACCGCGAGGGCCGGCCGGCACCGATGGAAGGCTTTCGCAAGACCGTCGACCTCTACCTCAACGGCACCTACAACGTCATGCGTCTCGTGTCCGCAGAGGTGGCGCAGGCCGAGCCCAACGAGGACGGCGAACGTGGTGCGATCGTCACCACAGCCAGCATTGCGGCCTATGAGGGCCAGATCGGACAGACCTCCTATGCCGCCGCGAAGGCGGGTGTCGTCGGGCTCACCCTCGCGGCCGCTCGCGACCTGAGCGCCGCCGGGATCAGGGTGGTCTGCATCGCTCCCGGGACGATGAAGACTCCCATCATGGAATCGGTGGGGGCCGAGATGCTGGCCAAGTTCGAGGCCGCCGTGCCCTTTCCCAAGCGACTCGGGGAGCCGTCCGAATACGGCGCGCTCGTGGTACATGCGCTCGCCAACCCCTATCTCAACGGCGAGGTCATCCGTCTCGACGGAGCGCAGCGTTTCGGTCCGCGCTGACCTGAGGTTGCCGCACACCGGGTCTGACGTTAGTGTCAATTCATGACTGAAGAGCTCGCTGGAAAACGTGCCCTCGTCACGGGCAGCAGCTCCGGGATCGGCGCCGGGATCGCCCGTGCGCTGGCCGCGGAAGGGGCGTCCGTCATCGTGCACGGCCGCGACCAGGGTCGCGCCCGGGAGGTCGCGGACGGCATACGCACGAAGGGCGGGACCGCGGAGGTGGTGACCGCGGACCTGGCCTCCGAGGCGGGAGCTGCCGAGCTTGCGGCCGCCGCCTCGGAGGCGTTCGGCGGGATCGACATCCTGGTGAACAACGCCGGGGGAGCCTCCGATGGGCCGGTCAAGTCGTGGTTCTCCGTGCCTTTGGACGAGTGGTCGGTCAGCTATCAGCGCAATGTCCTGGCTGCCGCCAAGCTGATTCATTGCCTGGCTCCGGGGATGAAAGAGCGTGGCTGGGGGCGGGTGGTCCAGATGGCCACCGCTGCAGCGACGATCCCGACCGCAGCCCAGCCGGAGTACGGGACGGCGAAGGCCGCGATGCTGAACATGAGTCTCGGGCTCTCGAAGGCGTTGGCCGGGTCCGGCGTCACCGTCAACGCCGTCTCTCCGGGGATGATCCGCACCCCTGGGCTCGATGACTTCCTGCGTGACTTCGCCGAACGCCGGGGGTGGGGTGACGACACGAGCAAGGCGGCCGACTACATCCTCAAGGGCACGGGGCAGACGGTGCACCGCATCGGCACCGTCGAGGACGTGGCTTACGCGGTCATCTGCCTGGTCAGTCCTCGAGCCGACTTCCTCAACGGTCTGAACCTGCACGTCGACGGAGGCGGTACCGCGAACCTCTACTGAGCCGGCGATGAGAGGGTCGCCGACCCGCGGTACGGCTGTTCCGATGGCCCGAAACCTGGTGACGAAGTCGTCAAAAACAGGTAGCGTATGGATACGAGAGCTTCACCAGACAAAGGAGTCTGAGCCTGATGCCACTACAAGACCACCACCAGATCGTGTCCGTCGACGACCACCTCATCGAGCACCCGAGGGTGTGGCAGGAGCGGCTTCCGGAGGCGCTCAAGGAACGCGGGCCGCGGATCATCGAGAAGGACGGCAAGCATCAGTGGGCCTACGACGGCAACATCTACCCCACGATCGGTCTCAACGCCGTCGCCGGGAAGCCGCCGGCTGAGTGGGGCCTGGATCCCTTCCGTTACGAGCAGATGGTTCCGGGGTGCTACGACCCCGTAGAGCGGGTCAAGGACATGGACACCGACGGGGTGCAGGCCGCCCTCTGCTTCCCGTCCTTCCCAGGATTCGGTGGCAACATCTTCCACCGCGCCTCTGACAAGGACCTCGCGCTGCTGTGCGTCCAGGCGTGGAACGACTTCAACGTGGACGAGTGGTGCGCGGCCGCCCCGGACCGGCTCATCCCGATGTGCATCATCCCCATGTGGGACATCGGCCTGGCCGTCGAGGAGGTACGACGTGCGGCGGCCAAGGGTGCGCGCACGGTCACCTTCCCCGACAGTCCCGTTCCGCTGGGCCTCCCGAGCTTTCACAACGACGCCTGGGAGCCGTTCTGGACAGCCTGCGAGGAGACGGACATGGTGGTCTCCTTGCACTTCGGGTCGAGCGGGCACGTCCCCGGCTACTCGTTCTCGACGATGCAGGCGGTACCCGGTCAGATGACGATGCCTGACGCACCCTTCGCCGTCGCGATCGCGCTGTTCGCCACGAATCTCATGTGGAGCACCGTCGACCTGCTCTTCTCCGGCGTCCTGCAACGACACCCCAACCTGAGGTTCTCCCTCGCCGAGGGTGGGATCGGGTGGATCCCGTACATCCTCGAGCGATGCGACTTCGTGTGGGACCGTCACCGCCACTACATGCACAACATCGACTTCGACGCCCGCCCGTCGGACCTGTTCCGCAAGCACATGTGGGGGTGCTTCATCGACGACGAGTTCGGCGTTCGCAACCTGGACGTCATCGGCGCCGACAAGGTGATGCTCGAGATCGACTTCCCGCACTCGGACTCGAACTGGCCGAACAGCCGCAGGCGGGCGGCGGAGGTGCTCGCCACGGTCCCCGACGACGTCGTCACCGCCATCACCGAGACCAATGCCCGCGAGCTGTTCAGATTTCCCCGCGTCGGCTGACCTGCGTCAGGTCCTCTCCGCCGGCCCACGTGGCCGCGAGAGGACGCGGGCCTGAACCGTGGCAGTCAACACCTGCGAGAGGCATCGTATGAGCACCCACGTCGACGTGAGCGACGTCGAGCGCGTCCTGGCCGCGTACACCTCCCTCGGGGACTCTGGCCGGGTCGAGGACCTGGCGGCGCTGTTCGGTCATGACGGCACCCTGGAGGTCGCGGGGTTGGCTCTCGAGGGGCCTGCAGCCATCGCTGGATTCCTCAGGACGATGGGGCGGGAGATGGCCGGTGCGGGCGGTCTCCTGCCCGGCTATCATCTCGTCGGTCGGCGGCGCGTGGAGGTTCACGGCCCCGCCGCGGCGATCTCGAGCAGCACCTTCGTCTTCATGGCTCCGGGCGGGCCGGACCACTGGGGCACCTACCGTGACGACCTGACCCGGGACGAGGACGGGTGGCGCTTCGTCAAGCGGTCGGTGGGCTTCGACGGGTTCACGGACTCGTCGACGGCCCGCTCGATCGTCGACGGGGTGCGGGCTCGAGCGCGCGACGATCGCGGAAGGCGTGATGGCCCGTCGTCTGCCGACCCGGTGCGCCGTCGATGACGACCCGCTCGACCTGAACCGTCGTTCGCCGAAGAAGGAGCTGGGACATGGAGCTCGGGATAGCTGGACGCACCGCCCTCGTCGTCGGCGGCAGCAAGGGGATCGGGCTGGAGGTTGCGCGCCTGCTCGCCGCCGAGGGGAGCAGGGTGGCGGTCGTGGCTCGCACCCCGAAGCACATCGATCGTGCCGTGGACCAGATCAGGTCGAGCGGCGGAGTGGCCCTGGGTGTGGCGGCCGACATGACGACCCAGCAGGGCATCGAGTCCGCCGTCTCGACGGTGGCGTCCACCTTCTGCGCACCCGACATCGTCGTGACCCAGGCCGACTTCCACGTGCGCGGCTTCTTCGCCGAGATCGAGAACCGGGAGGCGTTCGTGGAGTCCTACCGCGCCTACACGCTGAGCCAGGTTCACATGCTTCATGCCGTGCTCCCGTCCATGGCCCAAGGTGGATGGGGTCGCTTCGTGCACATCGGCTCGGCGACCGCGAAGGAGCCGCAGATGAACCCTCCGCACACCGTCGCCAATGCCACTCGACCAGCCACCGTGGGCCTGCTGAAGAGCGTGGCCGACGAGTATGCGCGGCACGGGATCACGATCAACACCGTTGCGCCCGGATGGATCGGCACCCGGACCACCGAGTGGTACCTGACGGAGCACGAGGGACTCGCGGACGTGGACGCGAGGAAGCGCTGGCTGATCGAGACCGCCGGCGTCCCAGCAGGGCGTCTGGGCGACCCCCGGGAGATCGCGTCGACCATCGCCTATCTGTGCTCGGACCTGGCTGGATACCTCACGGGGCACTACATAGCGGTGGACGGCGGCCACCACCGTTCCGCCTTCTGATCGCCAGCGCGGGTGGGGGGCGCAACCCGCCCCGCCGTGCGCGGCCTCGAGCCTCGGGTCGGACGGATGCCCGAGCGTTCGGGCGGGCACGTCACGCCTGGCCCACGCCGCGGTGGATGATCGAGGCGAGGGCTTGGATGACGTCGTCACGGGCCACACCGAGGTCCTGGACGGTGACCTGGAACCAGGCGCGGTCCAGCGCGGCGAGGGCCGTGAGGCCGAGGGCCTCGGGTGCACTCGTGGGGTCCTGCTGGCGGGCCCTCAGGTGCATCCCCAGCAGAAAGGACACGCGCAGCTGCATCCTCGTGCTCAGGGTGCGGACGTCGGTGTCGGAGGGGCCGGACGAGGCCGACGAGAAGATGAAGGATCCATGGCGGTCCATGAACGCGAAGTAGGCCTCGACCCACTCCACGATGTCCGCCAGCGCAGGCGTCTTGGGCAGGGTGTCCCAGCGGGCGATGACCTCGAGGATCTCGTCGTAGGCGGTCTGCCCGAGCAGGTTGAACACCTCTCGCTTGTCCTTGAAGTAGGTGTAGAACCCCGCGCGTGAGATGCCGCAGGCGTCCGTGATGTTGTTGATCCTGGTCCCGGCGTACCCACGCTCGAGGAAGAGCTTGCGGGACGCCTCGAGGATCGACTCGCGCGTCCGTTGTGCCCGCCAGCCCAAGGTGTCCTCGCTGGAGACGCCGTCCGCGAAGGACTCGCTGGGGTGGGCCCCGGTGGTCTGGGCTGCGGTCACTGAAACGTTCTCCTGACGTCGACGGGGGCTTCGGGCCTGCTCGACCATGCTACTTGACGCTTATGGCGGCATCCGTCAGGCGCACCGGTCGGGTGGTGCCGGTGACCGGGGCTTTTTCCCAGCCTCTGTCTGCGAGGTGCTCGACACTCGACCTTACTAGCGGTACTGTGGATTTATTGACGAAAGCGTCAGATACTACGAGCGGAACGAAGAAGGAAGTGGCGGGATGTCAATCGAGACCCAGGCCGCGCCGACGAGTCAGGCCGCACCGGATGTGGGCTACCCGATCTACGACGCGGACCAGCACTACTACGAGCCGGTCGACTGCCTGAGTCGACACCTGGACCCGAAGTACCGCGGCATCGTTCGCTGGGCTGACATAGGTGGCCGCAAGACGGTGCTCATCAACGGGCGACAGCTCACCGTCGTCCCCAACCCGACCTACGACCCGGTGGCCGAACCAGGGTCGCTGGAGACGTACTTCAGGTCCCAGAACGTCGAGGGCAAGGAGCTGCGGGACATGGTGCGGATGCACAGCATCCAGCCCGAGTACCGCAACCGGGACGAGCGGATCAAGCGGCTCGACGAGCAGGGTGTCGAGCAGACCTGGCTCCTCCCCAGCTTCGGTCTGGGGATCGAGGAGATGCTGCAGGAAGATCCCGAGTCGACCGCCGCCATCTTCACGGCCTACAACCGGTGGTTGGACGAGGACTGGGGCTTCGCGCGGGACAACCGCATCATCGCGCCACCCATGATCACGTTGATCGATGCGCAGAAGGCCGAGGAGGAGGTCGACCGGGTGCTGGCGCTCGGCGCCCGCATGGTCATCCTCAAGGCCGGACCGGTCGGCAACCAGTATGGGCGTCCGCCGTCGCCCGCCGACCCGCAGTTCGATCGCGTCTGGGCCAAGCTGGCCGAGTCGGGCACCGTCGTGGTCATCCATGCCGGGGACGCTGGATACACCAAGTTCCTGTCCGACTGGGGCGAGGGGACCAAGTACACCGGCCTGAAGTCGTCGCCGCTGACGGAGGTCCTGTCGCTCGGGGTCGAGCGCCCGATCTTCGACATGATGGCCGCCATGATCTGTCACGGGCTCTTCGACCGTCACCCGGCGCTCAAGGTTGCCACCGTCGAGCTGGGCTCGGCCTGGCTGCCGGACCTGCACCGCCGCCTCCGGGCCGCCTATGGCAAGACCCCTCAGCTCTTCGGGCGGGATCCGATCGAGTCGCTGCGGGAGCACGTCTGGATCGCGCCCTTCTACGAGGACAAGGTCGACGTCCTCCGCGAGGTCCAGGGCGCAGACCGGATCCTGCTGGGTTCGGACTGGCCGCACCCCGAGGGACTGCCGACTCCGCGCAGCGCGGTGGCGGACTTCGAGGTCCTCGGTGCTGAGGACATGCGCAAGGCGCTGCACGACAACCAGCGGCTGCTGACCGGGCCTCGCTGATCGACCTGCGCTGGACGGTGGTGAGCGAGCTCCGACGGGAGCCGAGCCACCGTCCGGCGTTGTGGTCGCGTCAGTGGAAGAGGTCGACCACCGAGCGGTCCCGCCGTTGCTCGGCGAAGATCTCCCGTCCCGCCCCCTCCAGGTGCCGGCGCCAGTGCAGCTCTGCAGCCTCAGCGTCACGAGCCTCGAGGAGGGTGACCATCTTGGTGTAGGAACGAATGGTGCGGCGGAAGCCGGCTGATGCCTTCTGGTCCGTGTGCAGGTCCTGGGCGATGGCTTGGCGCAGGTGAGTGGCCACGATGTCGGCCAGCACCTCGCACTGCACCGCCAGGGTCTGGTTGCCGCACCTCTCGAAGATGAGCTCGTGGAAGCTGTACGTGAGGTCGGACCACAGCGTGGGATCGGGCACGGCTTCGACGCCCGCCTCCACGAGCGCGCTCAGGTCGGCGACGCACTGGCGCAGGTCAGTCAGGTCGCGAGGGGTGCGGCGCTGCGCGAGGAGGCGTGCGCAGTAGGGCTCCACCACAGAACGTGCTTCGTACACGTCGATCAGCGTGGTGGCCCGTAGCTGGAGGAGGAGACCGACATACCTGGCCGCCACGGAGCTGTCCGGGCTCATCACCTGTGCCCCACCTCTTGACCCACGGCGGACGTTGATGAGCGTCTCCGTCTCCAGGATGCGGAATGCCTCGCGCAGCGTGGGGCGCGAGACGCCGTACTGGCCCATGAGCTGGACCTCGGGGGGCAGCGTCGCTCCCGGCTTGAGATCTCCCTTGACGATCTGGCGGCGCAGGTCGGTGGCGATCAGCTCAGCGGTCTTGGGTGCTCGTACGACATGGCCGACCCGGGCGGGGGGGGAGGTGCTCATGGGCGGACCCTACCCGGGTAACAGTGAACTCATTGTGGTCAGTCAGGCCCTTTGCGTGTCGGCCGGACCGATGTCGCGGAAGAGTGCCTGCTGAGCCAGGCTGACGCCCAGGGTGCCGTCCTCGGTGAACATGGATCCCGTGTACAGACCCCGCCCGTGCGCCGTGCGAGCCGGCTCCATGATGTTGAGCAGCCACTGGTCGGCGCGGACCGGCTGGTGGAACCACACGGCGTGGTCAAGGCTGGCGCCGGTCGTACCCGAGCCGTCGTGCAGGCGACCGAGGCCGCTGGAGCCGTCGGACATGTAGGTGACGGCGGCCGCATGGATGAGGGGATCTGTCCCCAGGTCGCTGGTGCACCGTGACCAGAAGCGCTCGGGGAACGGCAGGTCTGGTGTCGGCTGCTCGAGCAGTCCCCACTCGTGGGCGAACAGCCTCGGGACCGGAACCTGCTCGCAGAGGGCGGGGGCAGGCACGGCGGGCGCCTCGGTGACCTGGTTGTCCGGCCCGGCGCCCTCGGTCGCGAAGGACATCACTGCGGTGAAGATGGCGAGCCCGTCCTGGCGCGCGACGACGCGACGAGCCGAGTAGTTGCGTCCGTCACGGTCACGGTGCACCTCGAAGACCGTGGGCATGTCGCACCGTCCGCTGCGCAGGAAGTAGCCGTGCAGGGAGTGGGGGAGGCGATCGTCGCTCACGGTCCGGCCCCCGGCGACGAGGGCCTGGGCGGCGACCTGGCCGCCGTAGAGCCGGTACTCGTCGTCGTACACGAAGTTCGCCCGGTAGAGGTCCGGCTCGACCGGCTCCAGCGCGATGACGTCGTTGAGGTCCACGCCGATCACGAAGTCGGCCTGGCGCGCGACGGATTCGACGTCATGGGTCTTCATGGTGCTCATGGTCGCATTATAGTACAATCAGTTATCTACTAGGCTCCAGATGTCGGGGGCCGTCATCTGCTCGGAGGTCGTTCGTGGACGTTGATCTGACCCAGCTCATCCTGCGGCTCGCCCTCGGGCTCACCCTTGTCGCCCACGGCTGGAACAAGGTGTTCGGGGCCGGGGGGTTGAGTGGCACGCAGGGATGGTTCGAGTCGCTGGGGCTGCGGCCCGCCTGGGTCCACGCCCGCGTGGCGGCCGGCACGGAGATCGGTGCCGGACTGCTCGCCATCGTGGGGCTCGCGACCGGCCTGTCCGCGATGGCCTTCGTCGGGCTGATGGTGGTGGCCATGCGAACCGACCACCGAGGCAAGGGCTACTTCGTGTTCAAGGGGGGCTGGGAGTATGTCCTCTTCGTCGCGGCAGCAGCGGTGGCCCTGGCTGCCGGCGGCCCCGGTCGCTGGTCCGTGGATCACCTGATCGGCCTCGACCTGGCCGGACCGTGGTGGGCGCTGGCAGCGGCTGTCGGTGGCGTGGCCGCCGCGCTCGGACTGCTGGCAGCGTGCTACCGACCGGCCCGTACCTCCTGAGAGCCGGTCGGCCGGGGCGCGAGGCGCGGCATGGCGGCCACGTCAGCGCGGCGTCGATGTCGGTCTGATCACACCCTCTTGAGACGTCGTCGCAGCGAGCCGGCCGCGCTCGTCGAAGATGTCACCACGAGACAGCGATCTGCCGTGCCCGTTCCAGAGCGCCTGCATGTCGTGCAGGAACCACTGGTCGGCCCGGACGGACTGGTGGAACCAGATCGCATGGTCGATGCTCGCGAACTGCAGATCGCCCCCGGCGAAGGTCATGCCGTGCGGTGCCAGCCCGGTGGAGAGCAGGAGAAGGTCGGAGCAGTAGGCGAGCGCCGCCGCGTGCAGGAGGGGCGCATCTCCCAGGGCGTCCTGCACGCGGATCCACACGCTCTGGCGGTCGCCCGACGATGACTCCCTGGCTGTCGCGCGGGCCGGGGGCTCGGGGAAGCGCAGGTCGACCCCCAGCCAGCTGCTCAGGTGCCGGCACCACTCGCGCAGCTCGGGATCGTGCGCGAAGGCCGATGCGGGGGAGGGGGTCTGCGCGGGTGAAGGGACGCGCAGGTGCGGGCCCTGGTGGTTCAGCTCGGTGGCGTCCCCGCGGTGGAAGGACGCTGTGAGGGTGAAGATGACGCCTCGGCCCTGCGCGGCCTCGACGCGTCTGGTGCTGTAGGCCCCGCCATCTCGCAGTCGATGGACCTCGTACGTCATCGGTGCGCTGGAGTCGCCCGGCCTCAGGAAGTGGGCGTGGGCCGAGTGGATGGGGCGATCCCCGGGGACGGTCCGCCCGGCAGCCATCACGGCCTGGCCCATGAACGTCCCGCCATAGGTGCGAGAAGGCCGCTCGGTGGTGTCGAGACTCCGGAAGAGGCTGTCATCGACCTGGTCGAGACTCAGGATCGACCTGAGCGAGCGTTCCGGCACCGTTCCTCCTCGGGCTACGGTTGTCTTCACTGGGTTAAATCATTATACTATAAGGGCCGCTCGTGACCGTCACGGGCCGAGACGGAGGTTCCCGTGTCCCCTCGCGATGTGGTTGTCGTCGACGCTGTCCGTACGCCGGTCGGGCGTCGCAACGGCACCCTGGCGGACCAGCACGCCGTCGACCTGTCCGCCCATGTCCTGCAGGCCCTGCGCGACCGGACGGACTTCGACCCGGCCGTCGTCGACGACGTCATCTGGGGTGTCGTCAACCAGGTGGGCATGCAGGCTCTCAACACCGGTCGCAACGCAGTCCTGGCGGCCGGTTGGCCTGAGTCCGTCCCGGGCACGACCTTGGACCGCCAGTGCGGGTCGTCGCAGCAGGCTGTCCACTTCGCCGCAGCGGGGATCGCGTCCGGTCAGTACGACCTAGCGATCGCCGGTGGCGTCGAGATCATGAGCCGTGTCCCCATCGGTTCCTCGACCCGTGTCCAGGAGCTGGGGTTCGGCCACTCGCAGGCGATGCTCGACCGGTACGGCGTCTCCGAGTTCAACCAGGGCACGGGTGCCGAGATGATGGCCGAGCACTGGGGTCTGACGCGTGAAGCGGTCGACGAGTTCGCTGCGTCGTCCCACGCCAAGCTGGCCGACGCCATCGACGCCGGCCGGCTCGAGGGCCAGATCGCAACGGTTCCACTGGCGGACGGGTCCGTGTTCGCGGTCGACGAGGGCCTCCGGCGCGGGACCTCCGTGGAGTCGCTCTCGGGGCTCAAGACGGTGTTCAAGGAGGACGGGGTCATCCATGCGGGCAACTCCTCGCAGATCAGCGACGGCGCGGCAGCCCTCCTGCTCATGTCGGCCCAGCGCGCGGACGAGCTCGGCCTCGAGCCGATGGCTCGGTTCCACACCGGAGTCGTGGCAGGCAGCGACCCGGTGATGATGCTCTCCGGCCCGATCCCTGCCACGCAGAAGGCTCTGGAGCGCTCGGGACTGTCCATCGAGGACATCGGGGTGTTCGAGGTCAACGAGGCCTTCGCCCCGGTGCCGATGGCATGGCTCAAGGAGACCGGCGCGGATCCCCAGAGGCTCAATCCCAACGGTGGTGCCATCGCGATCGGTCATCCCCTGGGCGGGTCGGGGGCGAGGTTGATGACCCAGATGCTTCATCACATGAAGGACAACAGCGTTCGTTACGGACTGCAGACCATGTGCGAGGGCGGGGGCATGGCGAACGCCACCATCCTCGAGCTGCTCTGACCCCCAGACCCACAACCCAAGGAGAGCCCATGTCCGAGCAGGTCCTGGTCGAGGCGCGAGATGGCGTGCAGATCATCACCATCAATCGCCCCGACACCAAGAACGCCCTCAACCTGGAGGTGGCCGTGGCCGTGGCCGCGGCCGTGGACGAGCTCGACGCGCAGGATGACCTGCGCGTCGGAGTCCTCACGGGCGCTGGTGGGGTCTTCTCCGCAGGGATGGATCTCAAGGCGTTCCTGGCCGGCGAGTCCCCCGCGATCGAGGGTCGTGGCCTGTGCGGCATCACGCAGACGCCGCCGCGCAAGCCCCTCATCGGGGCGGTCGAGGGGTGGGCCCTCGCCGGTGGTTTCGAGCTGCTCCTGGCCTGCGACCTCGTCGTCGCGTCGGGGACGGCTCGCTTCGGTGTGCCGGAGGTCAAGCGCTCACTGGTTGCCGGTGGGGGCGCGGCGCTGCACCTGGCCAGACGCATCCCCCTCGCCCTCGCCCTGGAGCTGCTCCTGACGGGGGACCCGATCGACGCGGATCGGGCCGCCCGCATCGGGCTGGTCAACCGGCTGGTGCCGGAGGGAGAAGCGCTCGCGTCAGCCCTGGAGCTTGCCTCGACCATCGCGGCGAACGGGCCGCTTGCCGTCGCGGCGACCAAGGCGATCGCCAAGCAGTCCGCTGACTGGACCTGGGCGGACGGCTGGGTCGCCCAGGACGCGCTGATGATGCCGGTGTTCGAGTCCTCCGACGCGCGAGAGGGTGCCCAGGCCTTCGCGGAGAAGCGACCCCCGGTCTGGACGGGCCGCTAGGAGCAGGGACGTCCCGGTCCTGTTCCAGGCGCTGAACGGTCGCGCTCACAATAGGTATACTGATATAGTCTTATGGAGAATCCGCGCCCCGGGGGCGCCTGGCCTGCAAGGAGGCAGCCATGAAACTCACGGTCGGTATGACTCTGGCGAGTGCGGTCGACGGAGCGACGGTCATCGTCGTCCGCGCGACCGAGGGAGACGTCGAGCTCACCTCGGGCGGTCTACCCATGGTCGACCCGAAGGCGGGAGAGGCCCCCGGCGGGGAGCCGAACCCCGACCTGCTGGGTGGCACGCTCATCGGCAAGCGGTATGTCGATGCGGGCGACTCCATCGAGCTCTTGGCCACCAAGTCCGGCCAGGGGTCCCTCGCCATCGATGGCGAGCCCCTGAAGCTTCGGGACGCCAAGCCACTTCCGGCATCGGACTGAGGTCATCGACATGCACCTCGGGATGTTGCTGGACATGGCCTGCGACGCCTATGGCGATCGCCCTCTCATCGGTCGGACGGCAGACGGCTTCTCGGCCCCGGACCTGAGGCGACGCGCTCGCGCGGGGGCTGCGTTCCTCCGCGAGCGGGGCGCGCAGGCACTCGTCTACGTCGACGTCAACGGGCCGGCCTATCCCGTTGCGATGTTCTCGGCGGCCTACGCGGGTGTGCCCCTGGTGCCGGTGAACTATCGCCTGGGCGCCGAGCAGCTCGTCCACATCCTCAGCCAGCATCCCAGGTCGGTGGCGGTCACCGCCCCCGTGTCCCGAGCTCACGTCGAGTCCGTGGGTATCGAGAGCTTGACCCCGGAGGAATGGCTCTCGGCCACGGATCGCGACGACGACGGTTCAGACCCCGAGGAGTCCGACCAGCCGGCCATCATCATCTACACCAGCGGCACCACCTCGCAGCCCAAGGGGGTGCTTCTCCGGCACGACAACCTCGTGTCCTACGTCCTCGGATCGGTCGAGTTCGCCGGCGCGGGCGAGGAGGATGCCGCCCTCGTCAGCGTGCCGCCATACCACATCGCTGCGGTCGCCAACGTGCTGAGCAACCTGTATGCCGGGCGGCGGGCCATGGTCCTCGAGCAGTTCACGCCGGACGAATGGCTCTCCACCGTCCGCGACGAGCATGTGACGAATGCGCTGGTGGTTCCGACCATGCTCGCGCGGATCGTTGCCTCTGACGGCGATCTCTCGGTGCCGAGCCTGCGCAACCTCGCGTACGGCGGTGCCCCCATGCCCACCAGGATCATCGAGCAGGCACTGGCCCTCTGGCCGGATGTCGGTTTCGTCAACGCCTACGGACTGACGGAGACCTCGTCGACCGTCGCGGTGCTCGGGCCGGAGGAGCACCGGATCGCCTGGTCGAGCGACGACCCGGCGGTCAGGGCACGTCTGGGCTCCACGGGCCGCGTCCTGCCGACCGTCGATCTCGAGATCCGTGACCCGCTGGGGGAGGTGCTGCCGCCGGGCGAGGTCGGTGCCATCTGCGTGCGTGGCGACCAGGTGTCGGCGGAGTACGCCGGGGTCGGGAGGGCCCTTGACGACCGCGGGTACTTCGACACCCGCGACAAGGGTTACCTGGACGAGGAGGGCTACCTGTTCATCGGGGGTCGGGTCGACGACACGATCATCCGTGGTGGCGAGAACATCGCGCCCTCGGAGATCGAGAACGTCCTCCTGGGCCACCACGACGTCGAGGACTGCGCGGTCGTGGGGATCGCCGACGACGAGTGGGGCCAGCGGATCGAGGCAGCGGTCGTCCCTCGACCGGGGCGGTCCATCGATGCCGAGGGGCTGCGCGAGTACGTCCGCGATCACCTGCGCGGCAGCAAGACTCCCGATCGCATCCATGTGATGTCCGAGCTGCCCCGGACCGAGACCGGGAAGCTGGTGCGCCGCCACGTCGTCACTGCCATCAGGGAGGCGTCGACCTCTTCGGTCGACGCCTGAGCACGTGTCTACCGGCCGCCCACCCAGGTGCGGCTGACGTTTCCGGCGGCACACTCCACGAGGGCCTCCCGGAGCGGGCAGTGCAGCAGGCAGAGGTCTGCCGGCGCTCCCACCGTGATCCGGCGTGGCGGTCCGCCCGGGTCGTCGAGCGCGCTCAGGTAGCCGCGCAGCACGTCGGCGGGGGGGACCCCCTCGTCGTCGCCCACGGGTAGGCCGTGGCGTGAGAGCCGATCGCGGGCTGCCCTCATGGCCGCCCACGGGTCGGGATCGGCGTACGGCGCGTCGCTCGAGGACGTGACGCGCACACCGCGAGCGAGGAGCGCGGCATAGGGGTAGAGATAGGGCTGGTCCTGCGGCTCGGTCTCGACGAGATAGTCGTCCCCGCGCTCGAGCAGGAGGCGTGGTTGGGTGACCACACGCAGGTGAAGCCGTGCGATCCACTCGACGAGCTCTGGCGGGATGACGGCCCCGTGCTCGATCCGGTCGCCCTCCAGCACGCCTGCGTCGTCCAGCGCGGCCAGGGCGACGACGAGGGACGTCCGGGTCACGGAGTGGACGGCCACAGGCCGCCCCCGTCGGTGGACGTCACGGATGCGGGCGGAGATCTCGGCGGGGGTGGGGAGCGCGTGGTCGTGGAGGACGAGCTTGCGGGCCCCGACGACGGCCCAGGAGCCTCCTGCTGACGGGGGCACGGCGGTGAGGAGCGCGAGCCGTAGCCGGTGCGGCCCGGACGACAGGTGGCTGACGACGTGGTCGAGGGCGTCGGCCTCGAGGTCCGGGGAGGCGTCCGTCACGCCGGTGATGCCCAGGTCGCGCAGGTGCCGCTGGACCGCGCCGAGGTCGGGCAGGACACGCGGGGCGTACCCGGCAGCGGCGAGCCTGATCAGCTCGTCCCGTCGCCAGAACCTGCCGGTAGGCCTGCCGGCGGCGTCGCGCTCGACGCCCGCATCGTCGACGCCCGGCGTGTCCGGCACGCTCGCGAGGGCGCGGGTGTTGAGCACCCACAGGGCGCCGCTGCGGTGCTGCACGCGCACGGGAACGTCGGCACGTATCGCGTCGAGGGTCGTGCGGTCGAGGACCCGGTCATCCCGCTCGTGGTATCCCACGACCCTGACCCAGCCATCGGGTCCGACGGCCGCGGCCCTGATCGCATCCGGCCACCGCGTGCCTGCTCTCCCCAGATCGACCGAACCGTGCGCCGCAGCCATCGCCAGCAGGTGGAGATGGTGGTCGTGAAGGCCCGGCAGGAGCGCACCGCCGTGACCGTGAACGATCTCCGGCGAGCTCGACAGCGGGGCGAGCGATGGTCCGATATCGGACACCTGTCCCGCGAGGATGCGGACGTCCGTCCGCAGACCTTCCACCTCGACGTCGCGAAGGAGCAGCTCCCGGCTCATGGCGAGGCTCGCTGCCTGTCGACGTCGGGCCCGGCCGGGACGGTGCACAGGCGGGCCACGTCGTGCATCGACAGGTCGAGCAGCCACGCCCGGTCGCTGGTCAGTGCAGCGGTCGCCGCCAGCGCGGCATGCACGCCCGCCAGCGGGTCGGCGAGCGCGTCACCTGCGGGGAGGGGCTGCTCGGAGCGAGCCAGCAGCCCGGCACCCGCCGCGACGTCATCACCGAACCCCACCCAGTCCGACGAGCGTCCCCGTGCGGTGATGGAGAGCCACGTGGTGCCGGACGCCACGACGTCCGTGGCGCTGATGCCGAGGTGGGCCAGCGCCCGTGGTCGCGAGGCCTCGATCACCAGGTCCGCCTCGCGGATGACCTCGTCGAGGGAGGACCTGCCACGAGCCGTGGTGAGGTCCAGGCTGAGCTCCTCCGACCCCGCGTTCATCCGCTCGAAGAAGGCGCGAGAGCCCCGGCGGGCCCCGTCTGGGCGTTGGTCGCTCTCGACCTTGATCACGCGCAGCCCGGTGGCGCGAAGCAGTCGCGCGCACAGGGGACCCGCCCACAAGGAGGTCAGGTCGACGACGGTGTGGACCGTGCCCGCTCGCGACCGTCTGACGCCGCCGCCCGACGCCAGCAACCACGGCCGGTCGGCGCCGTAGTCAAGGACCCCCACGGGGGAGGCAGGGATGCCGAGCAGCTGGAGGCGGGCGGCCGCGTCGGCGGCGGGTCGCCCCCCCAGCCAGGCACCCACGGCTTCCCACGGGTCGGCTCCGACCGGCCCCTCAATGGCCGCGGGCAGGAGCTCGACGTCGGTGGGACGGGCCAGGGACAGGGCCACGTGCCCGACAGAGCACGGCAGGATGCCCATGGCCCCCCCGCAGGAGAACGGGGCGTTGCGGGTCAGGCCCAGCAGGGTGGCGCGTTCGCCGATCAGCTCGATGCCGGGCAGGAGAGCGCCCGTGAGCGAGGTGATCAGGGCCAGTGCCGCGCGCGCGGCCGAGGCGGGGTGGCCGCGCACGTCGAGGGGAGGGCCCGAGGCGAACCCGGTCAGGCTCTTGCCGCCCGACGCCGCCCAGTCCGTGGCCACGGGCGGAGACTCGCGCAGGTCACAGGTGGCCCCGGCGCCGAGCACGGGGTCGAGAGCAGGCACGAGTCGCCGGGCGTGGACGGCTGCCGCTCCGTCGCCCAGGATGCGCAGCTGTGCGGACACCCGGTCATCGTCGTCCATGCGGAGAGCGCCACAAAATCAGGTCCGCGCCGCACCATCGTGTCTCTGACCCCGGCCGCCTGCGCGGCACGAGCAGAGCGGCGTGCGGAAGGCTCGACCTGAGGCTGCTCAGCCGGTGCGGTCGACCGGGCCGTCCAGCCCGTCCACCAGGCCCCAGGCCTGGGCCGTCTCGATCCCGATGGGTGCTCCCGAGAGGGCTAGGTATGCCGTGCGCCAGCGCCCGATCCGCCGAGGGATGCTCACGGTGCCCCCCGCTCCGGGGATGAGTCCCATGCGGAGCTCGGGAAGCCGAAAGGTGGTGCCAGGGGAGGCCAGGACGGATCCGGCGAACGCGGGGACCTCGATCCCGGCGCCGATGCACGGCCCGTGCAGGTGTGCCGTGACACGTGCTGCGACCCGAGCCACCGCAGCTCCGGCCCCTTGCCGGAGGCGGATCAGGTGAGCCACGGACACGTCGTCCATGGTCCCGAACTCGTCAAGGTCCCCGCCGCTGCAGAAGGTCGGCCCCGACCCCGCCAGATGGACCTCCGTGATGGTCTCGTCCCACGCGGCGAGGTCGAGTGCCTCGACGAGGCCGTCCCGTATGGCGGCGGAGTAGGCGTTTCGGCGATCCGGTCGGTCGAGGACGACGCGCAGCACGTCACCGTGGCGAGCCACGCGCACGGGATCGACGGTGGCAGCGACAGGCCGTCGCGGCGTGGCGGATCTCCACCGCAGGAAGTCGCCGGAGGCCAGCAGGGAGGAGTACGCCAGAGACTCGGCGGCCAGACCGTCGGCGACCGACAGGGAGGACGTGAGCCGGAGGGTCTGGCACAGGATCGTCGCCGTGACCGGATGGGTCCGGACGGCATCCACGAGGCTGCCCAGTGCCGCCTCGGGATCCTCCACCGCCACCACCCAAGGGGGTGGCGCCGACGCCGACGCCGACGTCGACGCTGACGGGCACAGGGTCAGGTCCACCGCCCTGGCCACGGGTTCCAGCGACCGGGGGAGGGGGCCCGTGCTCCAGCCGACGACGGGGACGTGCGCGCGGGCGAGGCGGCTGACGGCGTGCTGCACTGCTTCGGGCTCGGCGCCCGTGCGATCCCCCAGGTCGACGACCACGACGGGTGCGAGGGGTCGGCCGCCGGGCGCGAGCTCCAGGTCAGCGGCTCCGTGGCCGAGGTCGTTCACCGAGACGTGCGTGGGAGCCGTCGCGTCACTCACCGAGCAGCTCCGTGCGTGCTGTCGAGGGGCGGTCGAACCATGCAGCCATCCTAGGTCCGGCTCGCCGACGTGGAGCGACTCACGGTTGCGGCTCGGGTCCGGCTCGCGTTGGTACGGTGACGGGACCTGGCACCACGACCTGAGCGACGGAGACACCCTGGACCCCACGGAGCGCCCCGAGCAGCCGCGGCGGGCCGGTGCGGACCGGCTGCCTCGGTGGTTGCGCGCGTCCCCGGAGGACCCGGAGCGACAGGCCCGGGTGTATGCCGGTCGCGCGCTGCTGGGAGTGCTGGTCGGCTGCGTGTGCGCGGTGCTCCTGCTGACCGCCATGTATCCCTCGCTGCGTTTCACCAACCAGCGTCCCGAGCGCACGACCGCCGCGCCGCCACCGCCCCCGTCCACGCGGGCCGCGCTGGCCCGGGCCGAGGCGGCTTCGGCGGCCGGCGTCCTGCGCACGCTCCTCGAGCCGGTCCCGGCGGGGATGCCGGCGGGTCTGGTCGACTCGTCGCCGGTGACGGGCACGGTGTCGCCAGCCGTGTCGCCGACCTGCGACACCCCCGTGTCGCCGGTGCTGTCCCGCTCGCGCACCTGGGCTCGTCCGCCCGGACCGGGTGGGTTCGGGTCCGGCGTGACGGTGACGGCCACGGCATACGGCCCTGGAGCCGGTGCACCGGCGCTCGACGCCATGCTCGTCGCCCGCCGCCAGTGCGTGGGAGAGGCGCGAGTCACGGCGGCCTCAGGGCTCGGCGTGCAGACGCTGCGGGCTTCGCAGACCAAGGGGGCGGTGGACACGCAGTCCGTGATGTTCCGCCGCGGGGACGTCGTGGTGTCCGTGTCGGGCACCGGCCTGCCGCTGCCGAAGGACGCGGCCGCCGACCTGGACCGGCGGCTGACCCAGCTGCTCGGGCCGGTGTGCGTCGACCAGGACTCCACCACGGCCGACTTCGCGCGCTCGCCGCTGATCGCGCGGACCGCGTTCAGGGGGCTGCAGGTGGCGCGCGGGGTGGACCTGCCGGGGCAGGGTTCGCCCCTGCCCGACCTGGTCTCGCCCCACGCCGGCACACCTCTGCCCGCCGCGGTCACCCCGACCCCGCCTCAGGCGCCCTACTGGCCCGAGCAGGCGCCCGACCCGGTGGTCAGCCCCACGGAGCCGCAGCCGCCGACGCCCTACCCGGTCCAGACGTCCTACCTCGCACCGGCCCCCGACGAGCGCGGGCCGGGCTGCGGCTGGGCCTTCACGGGCACGACGGCCCCGACCTACGACGAGCGGGCAGCCTCGGCCACGCAGGAGCAGCGCCGGCAGGCGGCCGTGACCGCCATGCAGGCGGCCGTCGCGGCCTACCCCGCCGCGGTGCAGGCCTACGAGCAGGCCTGGCAGCGCTACCAGGGCGAGGCGCAGGCCTACACCGACTACGCCGTCGCGGCGCAGCAGGTCGAGAGTGCGTGGGCCGCGATCCGGGCCCAGCAGGAGGCCTACCGGTTCGCGCTCGAGGGCTACCAGCAGGCCCTCGCCGCCTACGACGCGGAGACCCAGCGCCGCCAGGACCTGGCGACGGCGTACGCGTCGGCGGTCACCGCCTGCGCGACCGTCACGCCCCCTCCGTGGACCGATCCGGCGCAACCGTCGCCGACGGCACCCGGCTGCCCTCCGACCCGTGACCCGGTCCTCGACCTCCCGCCGCCCGCGTCGCCCACGTCACCGTCCCCGCCGCCCGACCCACGTCCCACCCCGAGGCGCTGACGATGACCATCCCGTATGACGACCGGCCTGGCGGCCGGCAGCCCGCCCCGCGGCGACGGACCCTCACGGCCTGGCTGGTGGGTCTCGCGACGGCCTCCGGCCTCGCCACCGCTGCCACCGTCGCGCCCGCCGTGATGATGACGGGGGCGGCGGCCAACAGCGTCGCGGACTACTGGGACGCCCTGCCGAGCACCCTGCCGATCGAGCCGGTCCCGCAGCGGTCCACGATCCTCGCGGCGGACGGCAGCACCATCGCCACGTTCTACTCCGAGAACCGCGTCGAGCTGCCGCTGGCGCAGATCGCGCCCATCGCGCGCCGGGCCGTCGTCGCGGTGGAGGACGACCGCTTCTACGAGCACGGTGGGGTCGACCTGCGCGGCACCCTGCGAGCTCTGGTCAACAACGCCGGCGACGGGGGGAGGCAGGGCGGGTCGACCCTGACGCAGCAGTACGTCAAGAACGTCCTGCTCAACAACGCCGAGACGGCGCAGGACCGCGCCCGGGCCACCGAGACGACGATCACGCGCAAGGCGCAGGAGGCCAAGCTCGCGGCCGCGCTCAACCGGTCTATGAGCAAGGACGACATCCTGCAGGGCTACCTCAACATCGCCTACTACGGCGACGGGGCCTACGGCATCGGCACCGCCGCGCAGCACTTCTTCTCCGTCCCGGCGTCCCGACTGACCCTCACCCAGGCCGCGCTGCTCGCGGGTCTGGTCCAGAACCCCTACGGCTACAACCCGATGGTGCACCCCGAGCAGGCGCTGAAGCGCCGCAACGTCGTGCTGGCGCGCATGCGCGACACGGGGGTCATCACGGCGCAGGAGGCGGCCCAGGCGCAGCGAGCACCGTTGGGGCTCAAACCGTCCGAGGCCGCCAACGGCTGCACGGCCAGCCGCTACCCGTTCTACTGCCAGTGGGTGAGGGACTCGCTCGAGCGGGACACGACGTTCGGCGCCACCCCCGCGCAGCGCCGCCGGTTCATGAACTCCGGGCTGACGATCCGGACCGCCCTGCAGCCGAGGCTCGCGGACCAGGCGCAGCGATCCGCCGACGAGGCGCTCGGGCGTGACAACCAGTTCGCCGCCGGCGTCGCGGTCGTCCAGCCGGGCACCGGGCACGTCGTGGCGTTCGCCCAGAACCGCTCGTTCGGTCTGGGGCAGGGCCGGACCAACCAGATCTATCCGGCGCTGACGGCCTTTCAGCCGGGCTCGACCTTCAAACCCATCACGTATGCCGCGGCGCTCGAGGGCGGCTTCCCCGTCAACGGCGTCCAGGACGCGCCCGCGCGCTACCGCCCGGACAAGCTGAGCTATCCGCCTGGGGGATACCGCAACTCGATGGCGGCCGACGCGGGCCGGCTCACGGCCGGTCAGGCGCTCGCCCGCTCGTCCAACACGTGGTTCGTCATGCTGGAGGAGCAGGTCGGCGTGCCCAAGGTGGTCCAGATGGCCAACCGGCTCGGGATGACCTTGCCCGCCGACAAGATCGGGGCGGACGAGGGGTCCACGACCCTGGGGACGCACGACGCGTCACCGATCCAGGTGGCCTCCGTCTACGCGTCCTTCGCGGCCCACGGCAGGGTGTGCAAGCCGGTCGGGATCGTGTCGATCACCGGCGCGGACGGCAAGCCGCGCAAGGCCCCCGACCCGCAGTGCCACCAGGAGATCCGGCCCGGCATCGCCGACGCCGTCACCGCCGGCCTCGTCGAGACGGTCGACGGGCCCGATCCCTACCGCACCGGCAAGCGCCTCTCGATCGGGCGCCCGGTCGCCGGCAAGACCGGGACCATGGACGGCAACGCGTCCGTCTGGTTCGCCGGCTACACGCCCCAGTTCGCGACCGCGGTGTGGGTCGGGGATCCCCGTGGAGGCCAGAAGTACCCCATCAACAGCGTGCGGCTCTACGGCCGCCGGATCGGCTCCGTCTTCGGCTCCACGGCGGCCGGACCGATCTGGCAGGACGCCATGCGGTCCATGCACGAGGGGCTCCCCGTCCAGGGCTTCGCGCCCGTCGGGCCGGCCGAGCTGGCCGGCACCCACGCCGTGATGCCCGACGTCCGGGGGCTCGGCCGCGACCAGGCCGTGCGCGTGCTGCAGGACTCGGGCTTCGACGTCACGCTGGCCCCGACGGCTGCGGGTCCAGATCCGTTGCGCCCCAAGGATGTCGTGGCCGCGCAGACCCCAGCGCCCGGCACGGCGGTGGGTCTGTCCGGCAAGGCCACGATCACCCTCAGCGCCGGCTCCGACCTGACCGTTCGACTGCCCGACGTCCCGTAACCTCGATTTGGGCTGCACGTCACCCATCGGCTATCGTTTCTACGCGCACCACGGCGTGGTGCAGGCGGACATAGCTCAGTTGGTAGAGCGCAACCTTGCCAAGGTTGAGGTCGCCGGTTCGAGCCCGGTTGTCCGCTCCGACGAGGGGCGCGAGAGATCGCGCCCCTCGCCCTAGGGCGATTGGCGCAGCGGTAGCGCGCTTCCTTGACACGGAAGAGGTCACTGGTTCAAACCCAGTATCGCCCACCACATCAGACCCCCTCTGGCCAGCAGCGATGCGGCCGAGGGGTTCGTGCGTCTGGGGCCAGAGGTCCTGATCGTGGCCGCCGGGGCTCAACCCTGGCGGGACGTCCTGGCGTCACGAAGGCCCGGTGCCCTCACCACGTGAGAGCACCGGGCCTTCGACATACGGGAGAGGGGCTGCGGCTCAGGCGACCGGGCGCACCGGCATCCGCTGGATGTCCAGGATGTGGCGCAGGCGCCGCAGGATCTGGGACAGCAGCCGCGAGACCTGCACCTGGCTGACACCGATCTCGTCGGCGATCTCCTGCTGCGTCATCTCGGAGAAGTAGCGCAGCTCGATGATCTTGCGCTGACGCGGGGTCAGGCAGTCCAGGAGGGTGTGGACGGTCATCTCGTCCATCAGGTTGTTGAGGTCGTCGTCGTCGTCCGGGATCAGGTGACCCAGGGTCGTGGACGAGCCCTCGCCGGTCGGGTGCTCGAGCGACAGCGGCTGGTAGCCGGTGGCGGCGCGCTCGACGTCGGCGAGCTCCTGCGCGGTCAGGCCCAGGGCGTCGGCCACCTCGGTCGAGGTGGGGGCGCGGCCGAGCTTCTGCTCGAGCTCCTGTTGGGTCTCGCGGACGCGCGGACGCAGCTCCTGCAGGCGGCGCGGAGGACGCACCGACCAGCACTTGTCACGGAAGTGCTTGCGCAGCTCACCGATGATGGTGGGCGTCGCGAAGTCGATCAGGCTGACCCCGTGCGAAGGGTCGTAGCGCAGGACGGCCATGACCAGGCCGAGGTTGGCGACCTGCTCGAGGTCGTCGCTGGGCTCCCCGCGGTTGCGGTAGCGGCTCGCGAGCCGCTTGGCCAGCGACAGGTTGTCGGAGATGACCTTGTTGTAGACGGCCTGCCGCTCCTCGGGCGGGAGGTCGGGAACCGTGGCTAGGAGTCGCTCGGACTCCCCGTCGCCGACGGGCCGCACGTGGGGGAGGCCGAAGACGATGTGGTGAGAAGACGTGCTCAAAGAGAGACCTCGATCGTTGTCGGGGTAAGACAGGCCGTCTTCTAGACCTGCGGACCGGCCGGCACGCGCAGGGACACCCTCGGTACCAACCTTGTCAGCGATACTACCCACGGATGGCGGCACAACCCCAGCTTTGCGAAAAACACAGGTTGTGACCGGACCAATCGGGTCAATGACGTGCATCGACGTGCAAAAGGGGCGCAGGTATGACGGAGCGTGACTGGGCGTGGAGGCGTCGACTGAGGGCGGATCCGCGCAGCCACGCCATCTATCGGCTCGTTGTCGGAGCCGTCGGTCTGGTCATCGTGGTGGTCGGTCTGATCCTGGTGCCGTTCCCGGGCCCGGGGTGGCTGATCGTCTTCCTCGGCGTCCTGGTGTGGGCCACGGAGTTCGAATGGGCCCAGCGCCTGCACGAGTGGGGGATGGGGCACCTGCGGCGGTGGAACGACTGGCTCATGCGCCAGGCCGTGTGGGTGCGCGCGGCCGTCGGTCTCGCCACCGCCGCGTTCGTCGGGCTGGTCGTCCTGACGACCATGGCGATCACCGGCGTACCCTCCTGGCTGCCCGACCCGGTCGAGCGCCCGCTGGCCGATCTGCTGCCCTGAGACCCGATTTCGTGCTGGGCCCCGACACCGGATAAGATGCCGGAGTTGCCCGCCACGGCGGGCGCCTGGACGTGTAGCTCAGTTGGTTAGAGCGTTCGCTTCACACGCGAGAGGTCAGGGGTTCGAGTCCCTTCACGTCCACCCCACGCACAAGGCTCGAACCCTTGCCAACGGAAACGTTGGTTGAGGTTCGGGCGTTGTCGGCGTCTGCGGCCCAGGTCAGGGCGTTGGCGTTGACCTGCGGATCGAGGAGCATCTCGAAGGGCCGGTTGTGCTCGACGCGCAGCTCGTTGTCCTCGTCGATGAAGACCTTGGTGAAGAACGCCTGGTTGCACAGCCGCCGGTTGGTGTCGTCGCAGCGGGTGTAGATATCGGCGCAGTTGGCGAGCAGGCCGAGGGCGTCGCCGAGGTGGGCGCGGGCGTCGGCGTAGTCGCCGTGGTGGGCGTCGATGCGGCGGGTCACTTGGTCGAGTTCGGCGACGATCCGATCCTGTTCGCGCTTGAGCACTGAGAGCGGGATCGCGTCGGCGTAGTGCGCCTGCATGAGACGGTCCTGCTCGCCTTCGAGCCGGTCGCGGTTGGTGGTGAGTCGTTCCAGTTCTTCGGTTTCGGCGGCCATGAGTCGGTCGAACTCGTGGTGGAGCATCCCTGCGAGGGCGTCTTGCTGGGCGGGCGTGATCTGGACGCGGGTGTAGTAGTCCTCGACGAGCTTCTCGACGTCTTCGATGAGCATCGCCTGGCGCGTGCAGTCGGTGCGCTTGGAGTGCCGACCCGAGCACACGAAGTAGCGGTAGACGTTGCCGTGCCGGTTCTTCGCGTTCGAGACGATGAGCCGGGACCCGCACTGGCCGCAGTGGACGGTGCCTTTGAGGTAGTGGCCGTGGACTTGGGTCGCCTCGACGGCGCACTGGTGCGCGGTGAGCACGGACTGGACCTGGTACCAGACCTCGGCAGGCACGAGCGCCGGGTGGTTGCCCTTGTAGCGGGTGCCTCGGTAGATGACATCGCCCTTGTAGTACGGGTTGGTCAGGAGCCGATGGATGGTAGACACCGCCAACGGCTTCGCCGGCCGCTTCGGCGTCGGCAGGCTGCGCAGCCCCCGCGAGGTGAGTTCGTCGTGGAGCTGGCTCACGCTCCAGTTACCTGAGGCGTACGCCTTGAACGCCCACTCGATCATCGGCGCCCGCTCAGGATCGAGCTCGATGGTGCGGACTTCACGCCCGAGCTCGTCGCGCTTGCGGACGTTCAGATAGCCGATGGGCGCGCGCCCGTTCGTGCCGCCACCGATGGCCTTCTGGGTCATGCCCTTGGCGACCTCGGTGGCGAGGTTCCGAGAGTAGAACTCGGCGATGGTGGACATGATGCCGTGCAGCAGCATCCCGGAAGGGGTCTCGTCGATGTTCTCCGACGCGGACACAAGCATGACCCCGCACTGTTGGAGTGCGAGGTGGATGCTCACGTCGTCGGCGCGGTTCCTGGCGAGCCGGTCGACCTTGTGAACGATGCAGTACGCGACCTTGTTGGCCTTGACGTACTGGATCATCCGCATCAGCTCGGGCCGGTCGGACGACTTGGCTGAGGCTCCCGCGTCGACGAACTCCTCAACGATGCCGGCACCGAGCTGTTGGGCCTTGCGCCGGGTCGCTTCGCGCTGGGCCGGGATCGAGAAGCCCTCGTCGGTCCCGCCCTTCTCGGCCTGCTCGCGGGTCGAGACCCGCAGGTACGACACGGCGGCAGCCATTGTCTTGGGCGGGTCGATGAGGCTGACAGCCGGATCATCGGCAATGGTGGTCATCGGGGGCTCACTCTCACGCGGTTCGACCCTCGCGCTCCCAACTGTTCGTGGGAGGGGTGTTGATCGTGAGAGCAGCCGATGAAGGCTGTAGGGCGAGACCCGATGGTCTCGGTGCGTGTTGCCCGCCGAGCGGCGAGGTTTAGGCCACAACACCCCGCATCGCGAGGCTTGCACGGTTGATTCTACCGGGCGGCTTCTGGGGCGGCCAGGACATTCGTCGGCGCCCGGTAGGTGTCGGGGACCCGATCGGCCGCGCGGGCCGCGCGGCTCTCGCCGGTCTCCTGCAACGTCAGCCGGATGAGAACCTCGGCGAGCTTGTGCAGGTCGGCGCGTTCGCGGTGGATGGCACGTACGGAGAACGACCGCTCCTCATACGGGCGTCGATCGGTCTTCTTGGCGTAGCGGCTCATCGGTCTACGGCGCTTCGTCGTCGTCCAGGCTGGCGTAGAACTCGTCTTCGGCCTCCTGGCGCTTGCGGACTTGCGCGATGACGAACTCGGCGAATTCGGTGTCGCGGTCGGTGAAGGTGAAGTCCTGGATCGTCGGCGCCGGGTCCTCACCAGGCCAAGCAGCTTGCCGGGTCGGGCGGTCTCGGTCTCCACGAGTACCGCAGGCGGTGACCCAGTAGCGAAGGCGCTCTCGTGCGTCGGCGAAGTCGCGGTGCCAGCCGAGCGGCGCGGAGGCGTTCTGCTCGGGGTCGTAGGCACCGAGCCAATGCAGGTGCAGCGCCGACAGCTCCCAAACCATCTCCGGGTGGTGATGCCAGAACGGCGGCACCACCGCGACGGTGAGGCCGTAGCTGCGACGCAGCCAATCAACCCACCGGTTCAGCGCGAGCCATTCCTGCTCCAGCTCGTGCGCCGTCAGCAGGTTCCAGTTCACGGGGTGAGGCGGCTCGGGCATGTCCGCGTTGGTGACACGGGGCGGCCCGTCGAAGACGTCCGGCTCATCCATCTCATGCTGATCGTTCATGGTGCTGTCGCTCCCGAACTCACATGGAGACCGGGGCGTGCGCCGCGGTCGCTGCTCGCTGCGTCGGCTCGTACGCCGCTGCGTCCCGGCCGACTCCATTGCGCGGCGTGCGGTCCACCTCGTAGCGGGTTCGCGCGGCGTCATGGCCGATCTTCTTGGCAACGAACTCCTCGCCCTCGATCGCCTGACCGTTGCGCTCGTAGCTGACCGGCCGCGTGTAGCCCTCGGCGACGAAGTTGTCGCCCTGCGCGAAGTTCGCGTGTGCATGCTCGGCCGACCGTCCGGACATCACCAGGTGGTGGTAGGTCGTCTCGGTCTGGGTGAACGAGCCGTCTTCCTCGCGGCGGAAGTGCTCCTTGCCAATGCGGGCGAAGAACCTCGCGTCGCCCTTGGCCGTCTCGGTGAGCAACGGCTCCGAGGCGATGAAGCCTGACAGTGACTCCTGGGTATGAATGGCCATGATGGCGTCCTCCTGAACTCGGGCGACCAGCTGCACGTGGTCGCTGTGTCAGGCAGGTACGCCCCGGCACCCAGAGTCGTCAGGATGCGGGGCTGCGCAGGAGAGCTTCGAGCTCCGCGCGATCGCTGCGGAGCTGCGCGGCATCCTGCCGGGAGTGCCAGGCGCGTAGGTCGGTGACGATGGGTGATGCGGAGCGGAGCATGGTGATGCCGGTGCCGAACGGCAGCGTGCGGATGCGGTCTGGCGGCAGGATCGGCACGCGGCGGATGGAGCGTTGGTTGGAGCGGGTACCGCCGTCCCCGAGAGTCACCGAGTCGGTGTACTCGTCGCGTTCGCCGATGAGGGTGGAGAGGTCTTGGAGATCGCGGCTGTTGGAGGCGCCGCCGAGGATGATCTTGACGATGCTGGCGTCCCAGATCGCGCCCGCCTGGTGCTCGCTCCACCGGTCGCGGGCTTGGGCGAGCGACTGCAACACCGGCATGGTCGTGATCCCCGTGCCACCACCTTCAGCCATGAGCGTCGGGAGCGACGACAGGGGCGCAAGGTTCCCGATCTCGTCGAGCGCGAGCAGCAGCGGCGGATCGAGTCGGGTTCCGGGTGAGCGGGCGGCGAGCCTGCGGGCGGTTTCGATGAGGTCTTCGACGAACGCCGCAACCAGCGATGCCGATGCACCGGCACCGGCTCCGGTGGCGAGCAGGTAGAGGGTGCCCTGCTCGGCGAGGAACGTTTCGGGGTCGAACTGCTCGTCCGGCCCGGGTGACACCGCGTCGAGCACTCGCGGGTCAGCAAGGGCGGCGAGGGCGAGGGAGACGCCTTGCCAGATGCTGTCCCGGGTCTTGGGGTCGGCGTCGATCATCGCGGCCAGCGAGTCGTCCCACCCCATCGCGGCGTTCGGGTGGGAGTTGAGGATCGAGACCGCTTCCGACGCGGCCGAGGGGTCGAGTGTCCATCTGAACAGTTCGGCTGGTGGCCTGGCGTCGAGGGCTGCGGCGTGCAGCAGGCTTTGTAGTGCAGTGCGGGTCTTGCCTTCCCAGAAGCCGCCGGACTCCACCCCACCAGCGCTCAGGCCGGTGGCGGCGGCGAGGCCGTTGGCGCGGATCATCGCGGTCAGTGGGTCGTGGCAGCCGCGCACGGGTGACCAGCGCAGCCCGGCAGGGATGCCCTCGGCCAAGTGTTGGGGGTCGAACACCGCGACCGGTCCGCCGCGACGGCGGCGGGCGCGGAGGGTGGCGGTGAGGTTGTCGGGCCGGGTGCTGGTGGTGACGACCGCGCCGGGTGCGTCGAGGATCGCGTTGATGACCACATGGAGGCCCTTGCCGGAGCGGGGCGGGCCGATCAGCAGGATCGAGTCCTCCACCGATGCCCAGACCTTCGTGCCGCGACTGGCTCCGAGCAGGTAGCCGACATCCTCCGGCGTTGGAGATTCCAGCGACGGCCGCAGCGTCCCAGCGCGATGTAGCAGTGCCTTCGCTGACGCGGCTGTCTTCACTTCCTGGCGGGTGGCGATCCCGGCGAGGCGGTGAGGGTCGGTCTCGATCTTCCTGGTGTGGTGGCGCAGCACGATCCAGACCCACACGGTCCCGGCGGCGAGCCCACCGAGCATGACGGCACTGACGATCCAGTAGACGACCGGGTTGAGCCCCTCGGCACCCAGCGCGGTCGCAGGATCGGCGGGGTTGAACAGCACCCCGAGGCCCGCAGCTGGGCCGGCGTCTGGTTGCGGGAGGCCGGTGAGGAACGCGGTGACGCTGCCGGCTGCGCGCAGGACGAGCGCGATGCCGAACATTCCGATCAGCCCGATGAGGGCGGCGTTGGTGAGTTCGTCGCCCATGCTCCCGGCTTGTCGCGGGTTCATGTCAGCCGCCGCACCGCGAACGTGCCCGAGATGCGCCCGAGCAGAATCACTTCTTGCCCAGCGTCGTAGGGCAGGGTGTCGAGGTCGATGAGCGCGCGGGCGGCGCCGGTTCCGGCGGCGTCGGTGTGGGAGACGATCACAGCGACGACGACATCCTCACCGGGAACGAACCCGTCGGCGGCGACCTCCATCAAGCGAGGCACCCGGCGTGCGTGACGGCTCCGCCGTGTCTCCGGCATCGGCCTCTTGGGCAGGGGCGCGGCCCGTCGGGGTGTGCGGGGGTGGATGATGTCGGTGAAGACGCTCCCGTCGCACTCACGCACCTCCACCCGCACAGCAACGGTTCGGTCCTTGGTGATGGCATCCATGAGCGGCCCGAAAGTCGTCGGGACTGCTGCAGGGGTAG
>NZ_DCYC01000065.1:34182-49002 GCF_002330965.1 Arsenicicoccus sp. UBA2120 | reverse complement strand
CGAGGACCATGAGAACCCGCCCTGCGAGGCGGCGGGCGGACGGCATACGGCTCACTGGATCGCGGGATCCGTGGGGTCCATCCGCGCGGCGTCGGTGGCGGGGACGAGGACGGTCTCGAGGACGCGTTCGTGCTCGTCGCCGGTGACGGCGGCGTCACGCTCGGAGCGCCACAGGCCTTGGTGCGCCTCGGACAGGACCGACACGAGCTCGTCGAAGCCGGCCGGGTCCGCCTCGCGCAGCACGTGGGCCTCGGACCAGAGCAGGACGATGCGGCGGGTGCGCGGCCACCACAGGTCGAGGTCGCGCAGGGCGTCGACCAGTCCGTCGAGGTTGACGGCGGCCGACCCGGGCAGGCGCAGCGCGGCGGCGACGGCGGCCTGGCCCTGCCTCATCGTCGTGAGGTGGTCCCCCTTGATCGGCACGACGGCGAAGTCGTCGTCGAGCAGCAGCGCCCGCGCGCGTGAGGCGTCGACCGCCTCGTGGCCGATCCACCACACGCCCGGCGCCAGCACCTCGGCGTAGCGGCGCAGGCGGCGAGGCACCGTGACCCACGTGTCGATCGGGTTGGTGGACATGAGGAACCTCCTAGCGCGGACGCCGGCCGGACCCGTGGCCTGGCCTCCTCGTCAGTGTGCCCCCGGCGGCGGCCCACGTGCGGGACCTGCCCGCCATGCGGCCCGTGGCACCCCCAACCAGGTGATCACCGGACATCGGGGCTACTTCTGGTGGCTTTCACCACCAGGAGTAGCCCCGATGTCGGGTGCGGGGCGTCCCGCCATACGACGCTGGGTGCGGGGGCGGTCAGCCGCCGACGCCGGCCTTGCTCTGGTCGGTCGTCTCCTCGATGGGGAGGCCGGCCTTCTGCGAGCTGCCGAGCACGGCCGAGACGAGCGCCTCGGTGGCGGCGATCGAGCTCAGGTCACCCTTGGTGATCTGATCCTTCATGGTGGTGGTCTGGTCCTTGAGCCTGCCGAGCGGTCCGCCGATGGCCTGGCAGAGCTGCGGGTCGGCCTTGACGTTCTCGTAGGCGTTGCTGATCAGCTTGACGTCGAGCGCGGCCACGGCGACGGCCTTGGCGATGGCGGTCCGGCGTCCCTGTGCGCCCTGCTGGAAGGCGCCCTCCTGGTAGGGCTTGTAGATCCAGCGGTGGAAGGTCCCGGCCGCGAGACCCACGTCGGCGACGAAGCGCGTCTTGGCGAACGTCCGCGTGGCCTCGGTCGGGCAGTCCGCGGGCGCGCTCGTCGGCGTCGCGGTCCCGGTCGCCGCGCTGGACGATGCGGCCGAGGCGGACGGCGAGGCGCCGGCGGCTGCGCTCGTCGTGCTCGTGCCGGCGGTCGTGGACGTGCCGCCGCCGCACGCCGACAGGGCCAGCACGGAGGCGCAGACGGGGGCGAGGACGGGCGCGGCGAGGCGCAGGCTGCTACGGGTCATGACGCCCATCCTGTCAGCCGAGGCGGTCGACCAGCTCCGAGGCGTGGCCGACATAGGTCTGCGGGGTCATGGCGGCGAGCCGCTCCTCGACCTCCGTGGGCAGCCCCAGCCCGCGCACGAACTCCACGAGCTCGGTCTGCCCGATGCGGCGCCCGCGGGTCAGCTCCTTGAGCCGCTCGTAGGGGTTGTCCATCCCCGCGACGCCCTGCGCCCCGAGCGCCCGCATCGCCGACTGGACCGGCTCGCCGAGCACCTCCCAGTTGCCGTCGAGGTCGGCGGCCATGCGGGCCGGGACCGCGTCCAGACCGGCGAGGCCGCGAGCGACGTTGTCCAGGGCCAGCATCGAGTGGCCGTATGCCGTCCCGACGTTGCGCTGCATGGAGGAGTCGGTCAGGTCACGCTGCAGCCGCGACTGCACCAGCGTGTACCCCAGCACGTCGAGCAGCGCGCACGACACCTCGAGGTTGGCCTCGGCGTTCTCGAAGCGGATCGGGTTGACCTTGTGCGGCATCGTGCTCGACCCGACCGTGCCCTGGCCGCGCACCTGCGCGTAGTAGCCCATGGAGATGTAGGTCCAGAAGTCGGTGCACACGTTGTGCAGGATCCGGTTGAAGCGGGCGGTGTCGGCATACAGCTCGGCCTGCCAGTCGTGGCTCTCGATTTGCGTGGTGAGGGGGTTCCAGGTGAGGCCGAGCCCCTCGACGAAGGCCTCGGAGATCGCGGCCCAGTCGGCGTCGGGGACGGCGGCGAGGTGGGCGCCATACGTGCCGGTGGCGCCGTTGAGCTTGCCGAGGAACTCCTGGCCCTCGATCCGCCGCAGCTGCCGGCCGAGGCGCTGCGCCATGACGGCGATCTCCTTGCCCATGGTCGTGGGCGTGGCCGGCTGGCCGTGCGTGTGGGCGAGCAGCGGGACGTCGCGCAGCGCCCGCGCCATCTCGGCGAGCTGGTCCACGACCGACCGGGCCTTGGGCAGCCACACCTCGCGGACCGCCCCCTGGATCATCAGGGCATAGCTGAGGTTGTTGATGTCCTCGCTCGTGCAGCAGAAGTGGATGAGCTGCTTGAGCTGCGCGGCGTCGCCCGGGGCGATCCGGTCGACGCGGCGCTGCAGGTAGTACTCGACCGCCTTGACGTCGTGGACGGTCTCGCGCTCGATCTCGGCGAGCTCGGCGATGTCCTCGGCCCCGAAGTCGGTGACGACCGCTCGCAGCCGGGCAACCTCGTCGTCCGTGAGCCGGCGGACGCCCGGCACGACCTGGTGCTGCGTGAGGTGGATCAGCCACTCGACCTCGACGTGCACGCGCGTCCGGTTGAGCGCGGCCTCGGACAGGTGGTCGACCAGCGGCGCGACGGCCTTGCGATAGCGACCGTCGAGGGCACCGAGGGCGATGGGAGGGGTCACGTCAGCGAGGGAGGCCATGGTCGTCATTCTGCCAGCCAGGCCGTATGCCGCCCGCCGCTCAGTCCTCGTCGGGCAGCTCCCGGCGGTCGGACTCCTCGAGCTGGGCGCGAGCGGCCTTGCGCCGGCGGGCGTTGTCGATCAGCATCCACACGGTGCCGACGAGTCCTCCGCCGACGGCGCCGACCAGCATCGATCGGAGCCAGCCCCGCTGGTCGCCGCTCCCGGCGGGTGTGCTGAGGTCCGGGGACCAGTTAACGGGCAGCACGCCGTGGCCGTTCGTGACCCAGTAGTAGGTCGCGAGGACCCAGACCAGCACGGTGCCGAAGCTCGCGATGGTCGCCCACGTCGTCAGCCGCCCCGACCCTCGGCTCCCGAGCGCCTGGATGTCGACCCCCTTGGCCTTGGCGTAGCCCGTCATCGTGAGGGAGATCAGCACGGCCAGGATCCACAGGGCGAAGCCGACGGTGGGCAGTCCCGTGAGGGCCAGCACGATCGTGAAGGCCATGAGCGCGACCAGGCCGACGGAGGCGGCGAGGGACGAGGCCGCGAGGACGACCGCGCGCTCGCGCTCGTCGCCGTAGGTCGGCGACTCCAGGTTGAGGAACCGGTCGCCGAGCCGCTCGAGCCGGCCGGGCCGTGTGCTGCGCTGGGTCATGCGTGGTCCTTCTGGTCGAGGGTGAAGATCTCCTCCACCGTGGTGTGCAGGGCGCGGGCGGTGCGGAGGGCGAGATAGACGCTGGGTGCGTAGTCGCCGCGCTCCATCGCCACGACGGTCTGCCGCGAGACGCCGACGCTCGCGGCCAGGTCGGCCTGCGTGAGGCCGGCGGCCTGGCGGCGCGTACGCAGCGGGCTGTCGGGCATCGCCCCTCCTGATCGCCGATGTCAAGGATGCTTGACTTCTCGACCGTATGCCGGGGGCGCCTCGCATGTCAAGGATCCTTGTCATCCGCCGGACCTACCTGAGGTAGTCACACTCGCCTGGCGTGCTAACGCCGGTCGATGTGACTACCTGGGGTAGGTCCGCATGCAGCAGGGGCGCCGACGGTGTCGTCGGCGCCCCTGGCGCTGGTGCTCTCGAGGAGGTCCGCAGCGGGTGCGCTGCCGGCTGGTCCGCCGCTCGGCCTCGTGGGCGTCGCGCCGTTCCTCTCGGGTCGACGCTCGTGGTGGTGAGGCCGGCCCGGGTCGTCGAGATGGTGTCCCGTCGACCCTGCTGACCTCGATCAGACCGTATGACGATCAACCTGCGCAACAGCCAACACCGTCATTGGTCGATATGATCGATCCGCGCGCGGCGAGGTGCGCAACATCGATCAGACCGACCACCGCGCGAGGGCGTGGTGGGACAGGAGGCGTTCATGGCCCTGGACGAGACCGACCGTCGGATCGTGCTGGCGCTCGACGAGGATCCCCGCATGACGGTGATGCTGCTCGCGCAGCGCACCGGCCTCGCCCGCGGCACGGTGCAGGCCCGGCTCGAGCGGCTGCGCGAGGACGGGGTCCTGCGACGGCACTCGTCCCGCGTCACGCCGGAGTCGTTGGGCTACGGCGTCTCGGCGCACGTGGCGGCCGAGCTCGACCAGCACCAGATCGACGCCGCCATCGCGTCGCTCAGCCGCATCCCCGAGGTCGTCGAGTGCATGGCGCCGGCCGGCGAGACGGACCTGCTGGTCCGCGTGGTGGCCACCGGCCCCGACGACCTCTATCGCGTCTCGGAGCTGATCCGCCTGTCGCCCGGCGTGATTCGCACCTCCACCACGATCTACCTGCGCGAGGTGATCCCCTATCGCACCGACCTGCTCGTGGCCCAGGGCGTCGCAGCGCAGCATCGCCCGCGCCGTGGCCGGGCCACCGGGCGGCGACCCCCGACGCGGTAGGCCCCTCCGCCATACGGCCCAGGATCCCCAACCGCCCGATCAGGCCTTCACCATTGGTCACCAGTGACGTTGTGGATCGTTCAATCGGGCCCCGGGACGTCATTGGTGACCAATGGCGCGTGGAGGGGCGACGAGCAGGGCTCCGCGCGGTGCGGGTGGCAGGATGGCGGCATGCCAGCCGAGTCGTTCTACAGCGCCTACCACCACGGCTTCGCGCGCGTGGCCGCCTGCACCGCACCGACCGCGATCGCCGATCCCGCCCGCAACGCCGACTCGATCGTCGCCGTGGCGCGCGAGCTGCACGACGACGGTGTGGCGCTCGGCGTCTTCCCCGAGCTCGCGGTGTCGGGCTATGCGCTCGAGGACCTGCTCCTGCAGCAGCCCCTCCTCGAGGCGGTGGGTCGCGAGCTCACCCGCATCGTCGACGAGACCGCTTCGCTGACACCGGTGCTCGTCGTCGGCGCCCCGCTCGCCTGGCGCAACCGGCTCTACAACTGCGCCGTCGTCATCCACCGCGGACGCGTCCTCGGCGTCGCCCCCAAGTCCAACCTGCCGACCTACCGCGAGTTCTACGAGCGGCGGCACTTCGCACCCGGCGACGACGTCCGCGGCGAGATCGAGGTCGCAGGCGTCCGCGTGCCGTTCGGCCCGGACCTGCTCTTCGACGCGACCGACGTGCCGGGCTTCGTGCTGCACGTCGAGGTGTGCGAGGACATGTGGGTGCCCGTGCCGCCGTCGGCCGAGGCCGCGCTCGCCGGCGCCACGATCCTCGCCAACCTGTCCGGATCCCCGATCACGGTGGCCCGCGCCGAGGACCGCAAGCTCCTCGCGCGCTCCGCCTCGTCGCGGTGCCTGGCGGCGTACCTGTATGCCGCGGCCGGCGAAGGTGAGTCGACCACCGACCTGTCCTGGGACGGGCAGACCTTCGTCTACGAGAACGGCGACCTGCTCGGCGAGTCCGAGCGCTTCCCGGCCGGCCCGGCCCGCTCCGTGGCCGACGTCGACCTGGAGCGGCTCGTGGCGGAGCGGCTGCGGCAGGGCACCTTCGACGACAACCGCCGCACCCACGCCGACCGCGTGTCCGCCTTCCGCACGGTCGAGTTCGCGCTCGAGCCGCCCACCGGCGACATCGGCCTGCGGCGCAAGGTCGACCGCTTCCCGTTCGTCCCGGACGAGGCGGAGCGGCTGGCGCTGGACTGCTACGAGGCCTACAACATCCAGGTGTCCGGGCTCGAGCAGCGGATGCGGGCGATCGGTCAGCCCAAGGCCGTGATCGGGGTCTCGGGCGGCCTGGACTCGACCCACGCGCTGCTCGTGTGCGCGCAGGCGATGGACCGGCTCGGGCGTCCGCGCAGCGACATCCTGGCCTACACGATGCCGGGGTTCGCGACGACCGAGCACACCAAGACCAACGCGCAGCGCCTCTCCGAGCAGCTCGGGGTGACCTTCGCCGAGCTCGACATCCGGCCGGCCGCCACGCAGATGCTGACGGACTTGGGCCACCCCTTCGGGCGCGGCGAGGAGGTCTACGACGTCACGTTCGAGAACGTCCAGGCTGGGCTGCGCTACGACTACCTCTTCCGCCTCGCCAACCACCAGGGCGGCATCGTCGTGGGCACGGGCGACCTGTCCGAGCTCGCGCTCGGCTGGTGCACCTACGGCGTCGGCGACCAGATGTCCCACTACGGCGTCAACACCGGCGTGCCCAAGACGCTGATGCAGCACCTCATCCGCTGGGTCGTGACGTCGGGCCAGTTCTCGGACGAGGTGGGGGAGACCCTGACGTCGATCCTCGGCACCGAGATCACGCCGGAGCTCGTGCCGACGCGCGAGGGCGAGAAGCCCCAGTCGACCGAGGCATCCATCGGCCCCTATGCGCTGCAGGACTTCTCGCTCTACCACGTGCTGCGGCGCGGCTACCGCCCGTCCAAGATCGCCTTCCTCGCGTGGCACGCCTGGCACGACGCCGAGGCAGGGGAGTGGCCGCCCGGGTTCCCCGAGGACCAGCGGGTCGCCTACGACCTGGCCGAGATCCGGCGCTGGCTCGAGGTGTTCTGCAAGCGGTTCGTGACGCAGCAGTTCAAGCGCTCGGCGCTGCCCAACGGCCCCAAGGTCGTCAACGGCGGCTCGCTGTCACCGCGCGGCGACTGGCGCATGCCCTCCGACGCCTCGCCGCGCCTCTGGCTGACCGAGCTGGAGGCCAACGTCCCCACCTCCTGACCTACCTCAGGTAGTCACATCGACCTGGGTTGGCACGCCAGGTCGATGTGTCGAACCCAGGCGGATCCCTGGCGCGTCCTCGTCGGGTGGAGAACGCCACCCATCACGGTGGCCGAATCCACCCGTTCCCTGGCTCGTCGTCATCGGGTGGAGAACGCCACCCATCACGGTGGCCGAGTCCACCCGATCGTGCGGGCGGGCCGGTCCTGACCCCTCCAGCCCGTATGGCGAGCCGCCCGCCGCCCCTCGTGGCCACCGCATGACGCGAGCCCGCGCCTCGGGTGCGCTGGGTGCGCTGGGAGCGCTGACTGTGCACGGTGCGGGGCGTGGGGGGCGTGCGGGGGCCGCGCTGGGAGCGCTGACTCTGCACGGCGCCGGCGTCGTGAACGTGCAGATGTGCGCTCCGAGCTCACGAACGTCCGATTTCGGCGCCTGAGACCGGCAGTTCGTGAGCTGCGAGCGCACGAACGCTGTCGGGAGCGCTCCGGGCAGGCGGGCGGCCTGACGTCGGCGAGATGTCCGGCCGGCACCGCGGCCAGGTCAGTCGTCCCCGGTGATCGACAGGCCGCGCAGGCGGTATGCCGCCCACGCGGTCCCCGCCACGAGCACCACGCCCGACGCGATCCAGGCATAGCCGAGGGGCGCGCTGTCGACGCTGATCACCGACATGTCGCCCGCCCAGCCGGCGATGCGGGTGCTCCACGACCGGATGCTGAGCCAGGAGATGCCCTCGAGCAGGGTGGCGAGGGCACCCTCCCAGACGAGGAGGTACATCAGGCCCCACACGACAGAGTGCTTGGTCATCGACGACAGCGCGAGGAACAGCGCCGAGTAGGCCACGGACGCCACCGCCGCACCCACCCCCCACCCGAGCGCCTTGCCGAGGTCGGTGTGGTCGAGGACCAGCGAGGCGAGCATCATCGGCACCGCCCCGAGCAGCAGCGTCGCCGTGATCGCGGTGATGAGCTTGCTGACGACGATGTGCCAGCGGGGGATCGGCTTGGACAGCAGGTAGGCGATGGTGCCGTCGTCCATCTCGTTGCCGAGCAGCTGGGCGGCGACGAGCAGGGCCAGCATGGGGACGACGACGGCGAGCCCGAGCCCGGACATGACGGCGCGTCCGAGGGTGCCGTCGGTGGACTGCGGCTCCCCGCCGGCCAGCCGGGCGAGCAGGCAGACCGCGAGGAGCACGAGCGGCAGCGCGAGCAGCCCGAGGGATCGGCTGCGGCCGAGCAGGGAGGAGAAGGCGAGGCGGATCACGGTGGGATTCATGAGGACACCAGGTAGGAGAAGACGCTCTCCAGCGACTCGTCGGTGGGGCTGACCTCGATCAGGCGGACCGAGAGGTCGCGCGAGACGCGGGGCAGCACGTGGGTGAACCGGCCGAAGTCGACGGCCTCGACGTCCAGACCGCCCTTGGGCCGCAACGAGACTCCGCGGACGCACGGGTCGGCGACCAGGGCGGCGGCGAGCCGGCGGTCGTCCGACGAGCGGACGACATAGTGGTTGGGTCGGTCGGTCATGAGACGCCGTATGGCGCCGAAGTCGCCGCTCGCCGCGTGGCGTCCGGCCACCACGACCTCGATCTGCCGGGCGACCTGCTCGACTTCCTCGAGGATGTGCGAGCTGAACAGCACGGTCCGGCCCTCGGACCCCATGCGCCGCAGGAGCTCCATGAGGTGCATCCGCTGGCGTGGGTCCATGCCGTTGAAGGGTTCGTCGAGCAGCAGCACGGCCGGGTCGTGGACGAGCGCGCTGGCCATCTTGATGCGCTGGCGCATGCCCTTGGAGTAGGTCCGGATGACCCGCGACGCCGGGTCGTTCATCTCGACGAGCTCCATCGCGGCCTCGGCGGCGGCGCCGGGGTCGGGCAGGCCGTGCAGCTCGGCGTTGGCCCGCACGAACGCCCGCCCCGTCAGGTGCTCCATGACGGACTCGCGCTCGGGCACGAGCCCGAGGTGGCGGTAGACGCCGGGGTTGCGCCAGGTGGGCTCGCCGTCGAGCGTCACCGACCCCGCCGAGGGGGACAGGAAGCCCGACATGAGCGCGATCAGGGTGGACTTGCCGGCGCCGTTGGGGCCGAGCAGGCCCGTGACTCCGGGTCCGATGTCCATCGTGATGTCGTTGACGGCGACGAGGTCGCCGAACCAGCGCGAGACCTGGTGCAGGGCGAGGGTGCTCATGCCGACCCCACCTTCGCGTAGCGGCGCAGGAGCAGCGCCGTCCCACCGAGGATCACGAGGGCCGCGACCCCGAGATAGACGGCCCCGTCGGCGAGGTCGCGCGGGGGTGCGAGGTTGGGCGCGAAGTCGAACCACCAGGTGCCGAGACCGCCCACCAGCGTCCACGGGCTCAGCGCGCCGGCCCACACGCCTTGGATGGGGGTGGAGCCGTCGGCGGACTGGGCGATGGCGGCGATCGAGTTGGCGACCCCCGAGCTGACGAACAGCGTGGCGACGATGGCCACGACGGCGATCCCGCGCCGGGTCGTGAGGCTCGACAGGAGCCCCCCGATCGCCGCGAGGAGGGCGGCCAGGAGCACCAGCAGGGGCAGGGTCTTGAGCATGTCGGTGGTCTGGGCCTGCCAGGGGAGCCGGCCGAGCAGGGCGCCCAGCCACAGCACGATCACCGGCAGCGTGACCACGATCAGGATGGCGGTGAACAGCGACGCCAGCCGGGTCAGGACATAGGTGCTGCGCCGCATCGGCCGGGCGAGGTAGAGCGGGAGGGTGCGGAACCGCAGGTCCCGCGAGAACAGCACGGGGGCCTGCGCGGCGACGAAGATCGCGGTGATCGTCTGCATGGTGTCGGCGTAGCGGTCGTAGGTCATCGGCAGCCGGTCCAGCTTGATGAAGACCGTGATCGCGACCATCACCAGCGCCGGGAGCACGGAGACGGCCAGCAGGCCGAGGGGCAGCAGGCGGGATTTCATCGACCGGCCGAGGCCGAACGCGTGCCGCAGCCCGAGCACGTAGAGCGAGCGGGCGACGGCCCCCTCGTCGAGGCGCTCGCCGTCGTAGCCGCGGTAGCCGAGGTCGTGGATGCGGGCGGTCATGGCTGCGGCACCTCCTCGCGGATGGCGAAGACGTCCTGGATCCGGTGCCGTCCCTCCTGGATGCGCACCAGCCCCAGGTCGAGATCGATCACCGTGTCGCGCACCAGGTCTCGTATGTCGACCCCGCCGACCTCACCGCTGGGTGGCGGCACGACCTCGACGGCGTTGTCGACGGGGTGGCACTGCAGGCCGCGCTCGGCGAGGGCCTGGCCGAGCCGGTCGCGGTCGGTCGCGGTGCCCAGCACCTCGACCAGCAGGGTGCCCGTCGCCTCGGTGAACTCCGACGTCGCCGAGGACCGCAGCAGCCGCCCGCCGTCCAGGACGATCACGTGGTCGCTGACCCGCTCGAGCTCGCCGAGCAGGTGGCTCGTGACGAGCACCGAGATGCCGAAGTCCGTCCCGATCCGCCGCACCAGGTCGAGCATGTCGTCCCGGCTGGCGGGGTCGAGGCCGTTGGTCGGCTCGTCGAGCAGGACGAGGTCGGGGTCGTGCACGAGCGCCTGGGCGAGCTTGGCCCGCTGCTTCATGCCGGTGGAGTAGCCGCCCATCACGCGGTAGCGCTCCTCGGCCAGCCCCACGTGCCGCAGCACGTCGGCCGCCCGTTCCCGGGCCACCGTGTGGGGCAGGCCCGACATACGGCCCATGTGCACGACGAACTCGCTGGCGCTGACGTCGGCCGGCAGGCAGTCGTGCTCGGGCATGTAGCCGACGCGGGCCCGGATCGACGCGCCCTCCGAGCGCACGTCGTGGCCGAGCACCTGCGCGTCGCCGCTCGTCGGGGGCAGCAGCCCCAGCAGCACCTTGATGAGGGTCGACTTGCCGGCGCCGTTGGCGCCCACCAGGCCCGTGACCCCGTCGCCCACGTCGAGATCCAGATCGTCCAGCGCCCGGACCCGGGGGTACTCCATGGTGATGCCGCGTGTGCGGATCACCGGGGTCCCCCGGGCGACGCTCTCCCCCTCGGCTGTCATGCTCCTCACCCTAGGTGGGGCTCCTGGGGGCGGCCTATGGGTGATCCCCCTGACCCGCCGCGGGCCGAGGCATCGACCGGCCCTGGTTCCCCAGGCTGATGATCCCGCCGGGGGTAGGTCAAAGGGGTGGCGGGGCGACCCGGCGGGCTGCGAGGGTGGCGAGGTGGGACACGTCGACCTCAACCAGATCTCCTTCACCCTCCCCGACGGGCGGCCGTTGCTGGACGAGGTGAGCTTCCGGGTCGGCGACGGGGCGGTCGTGGCGCTCATCGGCCCCAACGGCGCCGGCAAGACCACCCTGCTGCGGATCATCGCGGGGGACCTCGACCCGCACGGCGGCGCGGTGACGCGCAGCGGCGGGCTGGGCGTGATGCGGCAGTTCATCGGGTCGGTGCGTGACGACTCGACCGTCCGGGACCTCCTGGTCGGCGTCGCGCCCCAGCGAATCCGCCTGGCAGCACAGGCGGTCGACGCCGCCGAGCTGCGGATCATGGAGGTCGACGACGAGCCGGCGCAGATGGCCTACGCCCAGGCGCTCGCCGACTGGGGCGACGCCGGCGGCTACGAGCACGAAACCGTCTGGGACACGGTCACGGTCGCGGTGCTGGGCGTGGGCTTCGAGCAGGCGCAGTGGCGTTCGGCGTCGACGTTGTCCGGCGGCGAGCAGAAGCGGCTGGTCCTCGAGGCCCTGCTGCGGGGCCCCGACGAGGTGCTCCTGCTCGACGAGCCCGACAACTACCTCGACGTGCCGGGCAAGCGGTGGCTCGAGCTGCGACTGCGCGAGACCGCCAAGACGGTGCTGCTCGTCAGCCACGACCGAGAGCTGTTGAGCCAGGCGGCGACTCGCGTCGTCACGCTCGAGCCCGGCGCGGCGGGAGCCAGCTCCTGGACGCACCCGGCGAGCTTCGCCACCTGGCACGAGGCCCGGGCCGAGCGCAACGCCCGCCTCGAGGAGCAGCTCAAGCGCTGGGACGAGGAGCATGCCAAGCTCCGGCAGCTCGTCCTCATGTACAAGCAGAAGGCGGCCTACAACTCGGACATGGCCGCGCGCTACCAGGCGGCGCAGACGCGACTGCGCCGCTTCGAGGACGCCGGGCCTCCCGAGAAGGTCGCCCGCGACCAGAACGTCCGCATGCGACTCACCGGCGGGCGCACCGCCAAGCGCGCCGTCATCTGCGAGCGGCTCGAGCTCCTCGCGCCGGATCCGCAGGCAGACCAGGCGGATTCGCTCATGAAGCCGTTCGACCTCGAGGTCTGGTACGGCGAGCGCGTGGCCGTCCTCGGCTCCAACGGCTCCGGCAAGTCGCACTTCCTGCGGCTGCTGGCGGCCGGCGGATCCGATCCTGACGTCGAGCACCGCCCGGTCGGCGACGCGCGACCGCCCAGGGTCCGTCATACCGGCGTCGCACGGCTCGGATCCCGGGTGCGCCCAGGGTGGTTCGCGCAGACGCACGAGCACCACGCGTATGCCGGACGCACCCTGCTCGACATCCTCCACCGAGGCGACGACCACCGTCAGGGTCGCACCCGCGACGAGGCGGCCCGCGTGCTCGACCGCTACGAGCTCGCGAGATCCTCCGAGCAGACCTTCGACTCGCTGAGCGGTGGGCAGCAGGCGCGCTTCCAGATCCTGATGCTCGAGCTGTCCGGGGCCACCTTGCTGCTGCTCGACGAGCCGACCGACAACCTCGACCTGCACTCGGCGGAGGCGCTCGAGGAGGGCCTCGCGGCGTTCGACGGCACGGTGCTCGCGGTGACGCACGACCGGTGGTTCGCGCGCGGCTTCGACCGGTTCCTGGTGTTCGGCGCGGACGGTGAGGTCTACGAGTCGGACGAGCCGGTGTGGGACGAGACGCGGGTCCGCCGCCGCCGTTGACCCGGTCGTGTGCCGCGAGGCCCCGGCACCCCGGGGTGGGTCAGGGGCAGAGCTGCTGCGCCAGGAAGCCGCGCGCCGGGGCGGCCTCGCCGTCGACGTGCAGCGCCTCCCGGCTGTTGCGACCCCACAGCGCGAGATAGAGCTCCACCGCCTCGCCGCGGATCTCGGCGACCGACTCGCCCTCCTCGCCGCGCCCCGCCGACACGACCCCGTCCGCCTCCTGCACCCACCACACCGATCCCGTGTCGGTGGCGCGGATCTGCAGCGGCAGGGGCAGCGCGGTCTGCGGGTCCTCGATCCGGCGCGGCACGAAGAGGTGCAGCAGCTCGTCGATCCCGTCGTCGGCGACGTGGTCGCTGATCTCGGCCTCGATGCCGTGGGCGCGCGCCAGGTCGACCCAGTGGATCGTCGTCTCGTGCAGCTGCCGCCGGATCCAGAATCCCACCGTGCGGTCGTCGCGGTCGAAGGTCCAGCACCCGGCGGCGGGGTCGGCCTCGCGCAGCCGGTCCAGCATGCGGCGGCCGCAGTCGGCATACCACTCGCCCAGGGTCAGGTCTCCCTGCTCCCGCTCGCCCATCGATGGGCGCTCGGTGCCGCGGGTGGCCTCGACGGTCCAGAGATAGACCCGGCCCAGGTGGTCGACGACGTCCTCGACCGTCCACCCGGGACAGGTGGGGCACTCGACCTCGGCGGCCAGGTTGGTCCCGTTGGCCGAGATGGCATCGACGGCGGCCGTGAGGGCCGTGAGGCGCTGCGCTGCATCCATGGCCCTGACCCTAGTCAGTTCGCGCCGGACCTGCCGCCGGTCGACCGGACTTTCCTGCCTGGACGGGTTCGGTCGGGGGTCAGTCCTCGTCGACGTGGTCCGGGCGGATGACGCTGAACACCTCGCCCTGCGGGCCCTCGAGCACGGCCAGCTGCCCGAACGGCCCGTCGACCACGTCCATCAGCACCCGCCCGCCGAGCCGCTGGACGGCCGAGACGGTGGCGGCGGGCACGTCGCTCATGAAGTAGGTCATCCAGTGGGGGCGGAACTGGTCGCCGTACTCGTCGCCGATGCGCCCCAGCCCGCACACCAGCCGCTCGTCGGCGGTCACCACCTGCGCGTAGGCGAAGGACCCGTCGTCCTCCTCGATCACCTCGTAGGAGTGGCCGAAGACCTCGCCGTAGAAGCCCATCGCCTCCTCGTGGTCGCGCACCATCAGCTCGTTCCACACCAGGGACCCGTGCTCGTTGTAGCGCTCGGCCCCGACGAGGCCGCCCGCCTGCCACAGCCCGTGGTGGGCGCCGGCGGGGTCGACCAGGAGGGCGATCCGCGCCTGGCCCGGGATGTCGGTCGGGGCGAGGAGCTGCTCGGCACCGTGCTCCCGCTCGAGGGCGGCGACGCGGTCGGTGTCGTCGACGGCGAGGTAGGTCGTCCACACCGCGGGCCACGGCGCGGTCGGCGGCTTGGGCCCGATCCCCGCGACCCGCCTGCCGTCACGCAGCGCGAGCAGGTAGCCGTCGTGCCCCTCCTCGATCTCCCACCCGAAGAGCGTCGCGTAGGTCCGCGCCGCCGCCCTCGGGTCGTCGCACATCAGGTCCGGCCAGCAGGGCGTGCCGAGCGGCCAGGGGGTCTCGCGGACGGACATGGGTGCTCCTCGGCAGTCTGGCTGGTCCAGTTGTTCTGGCGGTCTGGTCTGACGGGTGGCCGGGCGGGTCGGTCGGTGGCGACGGGGTCCAGTCCAGCAGAGCGGGTGCGGCTTGTCAGGCAGATCGAGCCCGTATGACGCCGCGCGCCGCCGCACCGAGGGGTCGCATAGTCGCGCGACACGCCGTGATTCCCGGCATCTGCGACCCCTCGGCGTCCGGCGAGTGGGCGTCCGGCGCCGTTGCCGCCCGGCGAGTGCGCGACCGGTGCCGGCCCGCGGCTCAGGCGTCGAGCTGCTCGCGCACGTGCTCGACGACGCCGCGCATCGCCGCCTCGACCTCGTCCCGGCACCGGTCGAAG